>JBGPGM010000035.1:0-10009 GCA_041483855.1 Phycisphaerae bacterium
AGGGTAGCTCTGGCCGGCCGCCCGGGCACGTCAAAGGGGTGCCCGATACCACGCACGGCAAGGCCCGGTACGGGGCCCGAAACAGGGCGTGCGCCGACGATCGACGCGCGGGCGCGCCGTCCCGTCAGCAACCCGCGAAGAACGCCGTCAGGAAATCGAAGAAGTCCTGCGAGTTCGTCACGCCGTCGCGGTTGAAGTCCGCGCTGCCCGCGAAGAACGCCGTCAGGAAGTCGAAGAAGTCCTGGCTGTTGACCACGCCGTCGTGGTTGAAGTCGGCGGGACACGCACGAGCCAGGTGCGCGATGTACCCCTCGTACGCGCCGTTGTGGATGCCGTTGCCGGCGATGGTCAGGCCGTCGGCGCTGATGCCGGTCGCGTCCTGAAGCAGCCAGCCGCTCAGGTTGATCCCCAGCGTCGGCAGGTACGTATTCAGGTCCACCATCCCGTCCGCGCTCGTCCACATGAATCCGTGAGATTCGAGCCCGACCGTGCCCCTGCCCACCACTCTGGCGCCGTCAGCGCTGACGCCGTACGCGAACGAGATCCCCCCCGTGAACGCGCCGAGGTCCTGCATCCCGCCGGCGCTGGTCCAGCGAAACGCGCGTTCCCGGGCCGAGGTGCGGCTGTAGCCCACCACCACCGCGCCGTCGGCGCTGACCCCGAAGGCCGACGACAGGTTCCCGCCCGCCAGCACCCCCAGGTTCACCATCCCGTCGGCCATCGTCCACCGGTAGGCCCGCCCGCCGGAAGTGGAACCGCTCATGCCCACCACCGCGCCGCCGTCGGCGCTGATGCCGCTGGCGACGGACGAAGTCCCGCCCGGCAGCGTGCCCAGGCTCACCATCCCGCCGGCGCTGGTCCAGCGGAACGCGCGCCCGCCCGATGAGCTGTCGCTGCCGCCGGCCACGATCGAGCCGTCGGCGCTCACGCCGTTGCCCACGGATGACAGACCGCCCGGGAGCGTGCCGATGTCCACCATCCCGCCGGCGCTGGTCCAGCGGAAGGCGCGCCCGCCGGTCGTCGCGCCGCTGGAGCCGACGACCACCGAGCCGTCCCCGCTGACGCCCCACGCGTACGAAGCGTCACTCAAGGGGATCGTGCCCAGGCCCTGCATCCCGCCCGCGCTGGTCCAGCGGAACGCGCGGTCGCCCGGCGTCTGGCTGTAGCCGACGACGGCCGCGCCGTCGGCGCTGACGCCGTACGCCTGCGACAGCGTGCCGCCGGGGAGGAACCCCAGGCCGGTGAGGCTCTGAGCCATCGCGGGCGCGCCGGCGGAACAGAGCAACAGGCCCGAAACGGCCAGGATCCGGCCAAGACGGTGTGCACGGCGGCAGACGACGTTCACGGTGTGCTCCTGGGGCGGGTCTGGGGGCGATCGAGAGCCGAACGGGAGTTGGGGGTGGGAGGAGTATGCGGGAGGTCGGCCACCCGGGCGATCTATTGACATCCGCCGAAGAAGGCGGTGAGGAAGTCGAAGAAGTCCTGCGAGTTGACCACCCCGTCCCCGTTGAAGTCGGCGTTCGGCGTACCAGCAAAGAACGCGGCCAGGAAGTCGAAGAAGTCCTGGGAGTTGGCCACACCGTCACAGTTGAAATCGGCGGCGCAGATGGAATAGGTTGCCTCATTGCTGGTCACGCTCCCGCAGGCGTTGCTCACAACGCAGCGGATCTGGTAGGAGTTGATCCCCGGGCAAGGATGGATGCCGATGGGCGTTTGGTTGGAGAATGGCATCGAGGCGTAGGCGAAGCCGCCGCAGGGGAGCGGGAACGGATCGTTGCCCAGGCCCTGCCACACGCCGGGGGCGGACTCGATCTCCCACCGGTAGGTGAGAGGGTCGGAGCCCGTGGCGGTGACGCTGAACGTGGCGTTGCCGTTGGGGCAGGCCGTCGCGTTCTGGGGCTGCTCGGTGATCGCCGGCGCGCACGGCGCTGGCGGCCCGCCAACGCACAGGTACTGCACCCACACCGGCTGGCGCCCCGTGGCGTTGCACGAGTACTGCAGGAACTCCGGGCCGCCGCCGTGCTGCACGCCCGCGGTGGCGCTGGCGCCCCCGTCGGGCAGCGACCCGTACAACAGGTCGAAGCGGGGGATCGTTTCGTACAGCACCACCTCAAAGTTCGCCGCGCCCCCGGTCGCGAACGACGTGGCCCGCCATTCGATGCCCAGTTGCCGGTTCGGCGCCGTCCCGAAGATCCGGGTATAGACGCCCGAGCCGGGCGCGGAATCCGTACGCAGGTCGTCCCAGTACGCGAAGATCGTTGTGCCGAACGCCGCACTCGGGAGGCAGGAGTTCGTGTAGGTGCTCAGGTTCGACTCGAACTGGATGTTCCCGTTCGACGAGATGTTGGCGGTCGTGAACTGCGCGCCGAACAGGCTGACCGTGAACGGCAGCGCCAGCGCCGTGGTGCAGTCATCGCAGTGGTTGCCCATGTCCGTGGTGCACGGAGGTACGTAGCTGCTGGGGGCGATGACCCTCATGGGCGGCAGCGAGAGGGTGTAGAGATCACCGGGGTTCGCCGAGTTGAGCGTGTCGCACCACATCTCCAGGTACCGCTCATCCCCGGCCTGCGTCCCCAGTGTCGCGCCGGCCCCGTGCTCCGCGGCGCTGTTGAAGTAGAGTTCGATGTAATCGAGGCCCTCGAAAAACCTGATCGTGAAGTTCACCGACCCGCCCCCGCTGAAGTACGTGGCCCGCCACTCGACGTCGAACGTCCGGAAGGGGGCGGCGCCCGACACGTTCGTGAAGACGCCCGAACCCGGCGTGTCGGTCAGAAGGTCGTCCCAGTGCGCGAAGATCGTCGGCCCGAAGTCCGCGGCCGGCGGGCAGACATTGGCGTAACCGGCATTGGCGGAGGCGAACTGCAGGTTGCCGTTCGAGCTCACGTTGGCCGACGTGTAGGTCTGCCCGTAGAACCCCACCGGGAACGGCAGCGTGATCGCGGTCGTGCAGTCGTCGCAATGGTTGCCGGTATCGGTCACTCCTTGCGGGAATGAGCGGCCCAGGCTCGTGAACGACGAGCGGCTCCCGGTGTAGGTGTCCGAGAATACGAAGGTGGTCCCAGGCGGCAATGGATTCGCGAAGTTGCACCGGATGTAGCGGTCGAGTTCGCCGCGCCCCTTCTGCACGCCGATCGTGTAGGTCTGCCCGGTGTACGTCCCGTACACGAACTCGAAGTTCCGGGAGTTCTCGAAGAACCGCACCTCGAAGTTCGCCGTGCCCGCTTGCCCGAAGTAGTGCGCCCGCCACTCGATGTTGAACACCCGGCTGGGCGCTGTCCCGGTCGTCGAGGTGAACACGCCGTCCCCCGGATCGGTCAGAACCAGGTCGTCCCACAGCGGGAACACGGCCGTGTCCATGTTCGTCGTCGGCAGGCACTCGTCCTGGTATTGCGTCGAGGCCCCCGCGAACTGGACGTTGCCGTTCGAGGAAACCATCGCCGACGTGAAGTCCATCCCGTAAAGCCGCACCGGGAACGGGAAGGTCACCGGGGCGGTGCAATCGTCGCAGTGCAGGCCCAGGTCGTCCACGCCCGGATCGATGGCCGTGCCGACGTAGCTCCCGGCGACCTCCACATCAGGGCACGGCTGCTGCGCCAGCCCGGTCCGTACACAGGTGAATCCGCCCAGGAGCAGCCACGCCCCTAGCAGCCTCCAAGTCCAGCGATTTGTCATACCTCTCTCCACGGCCGGTGTGAATCAAGCCCGTCGGGAGCGAGCCAAGCCACGCGCGGCCAAGTGCAGCCTATCGCCGCATCGTGAACTGTCAATGTTTTTGTCCGTGCCATCGCCGTTACTAGGGATTTCAGGCTCGCAAGCTTGCCTTCGGCGTGCCGGGACCTACGCAAGTCGGGGCCGGCTGCAAGACCAGGGACTGGACCAGTGGGGTGCGCGCCGGCATCTCGCTGGATGCCGGTGATCCCGCGGCCGCGAACGCCCGACGAGCTGGGCCCATGGGGACGGCACCCTGCACATGCGCGGCGCCCCCGGGGAACGCGCCGACGCCCGTCGCCGCTGCCAACGCCGCTTTCTACGAACGGCCCGGGCTCTTGTGTCGGCGCCGGGCCCACCCTGCTGTATCATGCGGGCCGGGACGGCCCTGCCGGCCCCCGACGCACACCGCGCCGCTTCACCCCGGCGCACTCTCCCGAAGGAGGCTCCGCCATGAATCACGCCCGAACCAGCCTGCTCGTCCTTTTGCTCTCCGGGATGCTTGTCACCGCCGCCCCCGCGGCAAACATCCTGGTCCTCTCGTCCGGCGACGCCGCGCTTGACGATCTGGTCCGCACGACCCTTCAGACGCGAGGGCACACGGTCACCATCGGCCCGGCCTTCACACTCTTCGACGGCTCGCTGAACCTGACCGGCTACAACGCCATTTACCTCCAGGCAAACTACAACTGGAACACCGGCGACATGCCCGTCGCGGGCCAGACCGCCCTACTGGGTTTCGTCTCTTCCGGCGGCGGCCTATTGACCTGCGAATGGGTGGGCTGGCTCGCCGCCGCCGGGAGATTCTCGACGCTCGCGACCGCGCTGGCCGTGGTGCCGAGCACGGCCTACCGGACCGATCCCACCGCCACCTATTCGGTGGTCACCACCGACCCCGTCATGGGCGCCGGCCTTCCCGCATCGTTCAGTTTCCCGGTGACCAGCATCGCCGGCACCGAGACCTACTTTGTGCCGCGCCCCGGCGCAACGGAGTTCTTCTCCACCGCCGACTTCAGCGGGAGCCCCGCGGCCGGCGTGGTCGGGCGCGCCTCGGGCTCCGGCCGCGTCGCGGACATATCCACCACGGTCGGTCCCGATCAACTCAACGACCCCAACGGCGCGCGCCTGCTCGGCAACGCCGTGGCCTGGCTAGCTGGGACCCCGCTCGCCTGCCCGTGCGACTGGAACGGCTCCGGGTCGCTCAACAGCCAAGACTTCTTCGATTTCCTCACGTCCTTCTTCGCCGGCAACGCCGACTTCAACCACGACGGCGTCACCAACAGCCAGGATTTCTTCGACTTCCTGACCTGCTTCTTTACGCCGCCGGCCGGGTGCTGATCCGGCCAGTCGCCGTGGGCCGGCGTCGGGCCCGCCGGTTATGCTGCCGCCCAGGAGACATCGATGGCCAGCGACTTCCCCGGCGCGTTCGTGGCCCTGCGCGAGATCCTCAACAGGCATTCGGGCGGTATGGTCGTTCAGGCCGACACTCCCACCGACTTCACGGTTGTCACTCGCACCGTGGGCCCGAACAAGAAGTGCCTCTGGTTCGGCGCCGTCCTCCTCAAGAAGAGCGCCGTCACCTACCACCTCATGCCGCTGTATTTCAACCTGGCGCTCCAGGCCACGGTCCCGGCCGGGCTGCTGGCGCGCAAGCAGGGCAAGACCTGTTTCAACTTCCAGAGGCCGGACCCCGCGTTGTTCGCTTTGCTCGACGCGCTGACCCGGCGGGGGCGGGAGCACTTCGAGAAGGCCGGGTTCCTCGAGCCCGGGCCGGTCCAGCCCGAGCGATTCGAGGCCGCCCTGCGCGCCGGGGGAGTGGACCCGGAGGCCCTGGCGCGGCTCCGCAAGTCCAAGGGCAGGCAAGCGGCAGCCAAACGGGCCGCGACGATCAAGAAAAAGTCCGTCAAGGCGCCGAGCCGGCCCGGGCGCGCCAAGCGAGCCTGACCGCGCGGGCGCTGACCATCGCGGGCCGGGCAGCTATCGAGGCGATCAGCCGAAGGAGGGGGCAGCGCCAGACGCGGCCGCTCACCGCCCGCAGCGGAACCCGTGCCTGAAGCCGCCGAAGAAGACGAAAATGCCGAGCAGCACAGCGCCGACGCCCAGCCACGGGTCGCAGTCGCAGACGGGCAGGTCCACGGCCACGGCCGAGCCGTAGTAGCCCCCGGGCGCGCACGCGCCGCCGCCGTACGCGCTGTACCCGCTGTACGACGACCCCTCGACGCACCCGGCCAACATCACGAGCGTGACACCGAGCAGCCCCAGGCGGACCGCGCCGCCGCGGCGCCTCCTCACGCCCCGACCCCGCCCCCGGCTCGCCGGCGCTTGCGCAGGATTCATCGGAGTTCCTCCCGGGGCCGGCGCGGCCCGCCAAAAAGAGAAGTGCCCCCCGAAGGACTCGAACCTTCGACCCGCTGATTAAGAGTCAGCTGCTCTACCAACTGAGCTAGGGAGGCAATGCGGCATGCCGTGCTCACCCGGCCGCACGAACGCCGACAGTCTAGGCGTCCGGCCGCGTGCGTCCACCCGGCTCCGCTCCGGGCCGCGAGCGGAGCCATGCGGTGGTGGATCGGGCGATCGGGCGGCCCGCGTGTTTGACTCGATCCGCCCCTGCCACTACTGTTTGCCCTTGCGACCGGCGGCGCTGCCGGACGCTGGGGTTTGGGTGTCGGGGTTCGGGTGTTGCGTCCCTTGTGCCCTGCCCTCCGTGCCCTCTCCCCTGTCCGATTCCTGCCTTCACGGAACACGCCCATGCTCCCAGCATTCCGCCAGAGTTACGGCCGCACCCGTCGCCGCCGGTCTCACCACGCTCTCGTCGGCGTCAAGCCGACGGTCTGCCCGCTCTCGGGCAACCCCAAGATGCACCATCGCGCCTGCAACGAGTCCGGGTATGTCCGTCCCGGTCTGCGCATCAGCGTCCCCAAGCTCGGCATCGGCGTCGAGAGGGAATAACTCCATGCGGCTGGCCGTCGACGTCATGGGCGGCGATCATGCGCCCGACGCGATCATCAAGGGGTGCCTGGACGCCCTGCCCCTGCTCGGCCCCGGCGACGAACTCGTCCTCGTCGGCAACTCACCCGATATCCAGGAACTCATCCGGGAGCGCGCCGTCCGCGACGACCGTATCTCCATCGAGCACTGCTCGCAGGTCATCGGCATGGACGAGTCCCCTGTCGAGGCCGTCCGCGCCAAGAAAGATTCCTCCATCGTCCGCATGGCCCTGCTCGGCTCCCACAAGGCCCAGCGACGCTGCGACGTCGTCCTGTCCGCCGGAAACACCGGCGCCTGCGTCTCCGCGGCCACCATGCACATGCGCCGCCTCCCCGGCGTGCACCGGCCCGGGATCGCCGTCACCATCCCGTCGTTCAAAGGCCCCGTCGTCATGTGCGACGCGGGCGCCAACCCCGAGCCGCGCCCCGCCCACCTGTGGCAATACGCCTTGATGTCCGAGTGCTTCGCGCGCCACGTGCTCGGGATCGCCACGCCGCGCGTCGCGATGATGAACATCGGTGCCGAGGAGGCCAAGGGCACGGACGTGATCCGGCGGACGGCCGAACTCCTCAAGGCCACGCCCGGCATGACCTACGTCGGCTACATCGAGGGGCGCGACTTCTTTGACGGCACCGCCGACGTGGTCGTTACCGACGGCTTCGTGGGCAACACGCTGCTCAAGATGATGGAGGGCCTGTCGCGCGCCCTGATCGCCGCGATCGCCCAGGAGATCATGACCTGCGACCCCGGCCTGATGCTCCAGCTGGAGCCCGTCTTCAAGCAACTCTTCGCCAAGAACGACTACCACGAGTACGGCGGCGCCCCGCTGCTGGGTGTCAACGGCGTCTGCGTCATCGCCCACGGCTCCAGCGAGGCCCGAACCATCAAGGCAGCCATCCGCAACTGCAAGTCCTACGTCTCCGCCCGCCTCAACGACGCCATCGTGCAGCGCCTGGCCGAGGTCGCCTCCATCGCCGTGCCCGAGCAGGAGCCGGTGTGAGCCCCGCCGGCGCCACGCCCCGCGCGCCCTGCCCCGCCGAACCGCGGCGCGTCGGCGTCCGCATCGCCGGCACCGGGTCCTGCCTGCCCGAACGGCGCCTCACCAACCACGACCTGACCAAGTTGATGGATACCAGCGACGAGTGGATCACCCAGCGCACCGGCATCCGCGAACGCCGGATCGTCGACCCCGCCAAGGGCGAGACCAACCGCACCCTCTGCATCGAAGCCCTGCGCCGCGCCCTGGCCGACGCCCAGATGAAGGCCGCCGATCTCGACCTCATCATCGTCGGCACCGTCACCGGCGAGATGCTCTGCCCCTCCACCGCCTGCCGCGTCGCCGCGGCACTGGACGCGGGCACGACCGCGGCCTTCGACATCACCGCCGCCTGCTGCGGCTTCGTCTACGCGCTCAACATCGCCCACGACCTGATCCGCGCTGGGTCCCACCGCAACGTCGGCGTCGTCGGATGCGACACCCTCTCTTCCGTCATGGACTACACCAACCGCGCCGTGGCGATCCTCTTCGGCGACGCCGCGGGCGCGGCCATCCTCCGCGCCACCGACGACACCTCCAAGGGCCTGATCGCCCAGCGGATGCACGCCGACGGCTCGCGCTGGGGTGACCTCTACCTGCCCCAGGCCGAGCGGGACTTTCCCCCCGACGCCGACCGCTCGATCGTCAAGACGCACTGCCTGCAGATGAACGGGCGCGAGGTCTACAAGTTCGCCGTCGGCACCTTCAACAGCCTCATCGAGGACACGCTCGCCCTGGCCGGCATCAACGCCGACGGCGTGGACCAGTTCATCTGCCACCAGTCCAACGCCCGCATCCTCGAATCCGCCCGCGAGCGATTCGGCATCCCCCGCGAGAAGATGTACATGAACATCGACCGCGTGGGGAACACCTCCGCCGGCTCCGTGCCCGTCTGCCTGGACGAACTCCGCCGGGCCGGTCGCATCAAGGAGGGCCAGCTGGTCATGTTCGTCGCCTTCGGCGGCGGCCTGACCTGGGCCTCGAGCCTCTGGCGGCTGTAGCCCCCTCCGAATCCCCCGCACGGGAGACGAAACGACCCGGCCGGCCACTGTAGAATGCAGCGGCTTGTCGCCCCCGCCACTCCCCCCCGGAGTCCGCATGGCAGTCTCGCGAGTCATCCTGTGCCCCAGCCAGGGCGCCCAGGTCGTCGGCATGGGCAAGGCCTGGTTCGACGCCTCCCCCGAGGCCCGCGAGGCCTTCGAGCGTGCCGACCGCCTGCTGGCCGGCCGCCTGGGCGCGCCCCTGACCCAACTCTGCTTCTCCGGCCCACCCGACCGTCTCAACGAGACCGACGCCAGCCAGCCCGCCATCTACACCGCCTCCGTCGCCTGCTGGCGCGCCCTGCTGGCCCGCTGGGGAGCCGGCGGCAACGGCGGCGCCGCCGCCGTCGAGGCTCACATCGCCGCTGCCGCCGGCCTGAGCCTGGGCGAGTACACCGCCCTCCACATCGCCGGCGCCTTCTCCTTCGAGGACGGCCTCGAACTGGTCGTCCTGCGCGGGCGCGTCATGCAGGACGCCGCGGCCGCCGTTCCCAGCGGCATGGTCGCCCTTATCGGCGCCGACGAGGACCAGGCCACGGCCGTCTGCGACGAGGCCCGGGGGACGGGGTCAGACGTGCTCGTGTGCGCCAACTTCAACGCGCCGGGACAGGTCGTCATCAGCGGGTCCAAGGCCGCCTGCGAGCGGGCCGTCGCCGTCGCCGCCGCCCGCGGGCTCCGGGCCGCCCCCCTGCCCGTCGCGGGGGCGTTCCACTCCCCGATCATGGCCCCGGCCGCTCAGCGACTCGCCGCAGCCCTCCGCTCCACGCCGATCAAGCCCCCCCGCTGCCCGGTGGTGTCAAATGTAACCGGGTCCGCCCACGCGCCCGACAGTGGGGGGGGTGTTACGATTGAGGACAGCATCCGCGCCCGGCTCGTCGAGCAACTGACCATGCCCGTGCGCTGGGCCAAGGGGTGCGCGTGGTTGTCCTCGCGCCTGCCGTCGGCCGGTCACGAGTACCACGAACTTGCCCCCGGCAAGACCCTCGCCGGGCTGATGCGACGGATCGACCGCTCCCTGAAGGTGGAGACTCACGATGAACCAGGCACGTAACGCACGTCGGATCCTCAGCGGCCTGTTCGGCGTGCTCGCCGTGGCCCTGCTCGCCGGATGCCCCAAGCCCCCGCCGCCCCCGCCGCCTCCGCCACCGCCGCCACCGCCCGCACCGCCATCGCCACCGGCGCCGCCCTTCACAGAGTAGACGTTGGAGGAGCCACCGCCGCGAGCACCGGTTGCGCA
>JBGPGM010000036.1:0-10009 GCA_041483855.1 Phycisphaerae bacterium
GCAACTCCTTGAGCACCATCCGGCGTTCGGCGGGGGGCGGCAAGTCGGCCTGCACCATGCCGGCCGCGGGGCGCGCCGGCGCTGGCACGGCGCTCGGGTTCTGCGCGATCATCGCGTCCAGCTCGGCCAGGCGGGTCTCCAGCGCCTGGATCTCTTCCTCGGGGCTCTTGGTGGGCCCCGTCGTCGGCGGATCCATCCACGCCTGCATGAACTGCAGTTGCTGGAATGCACGAAGGTCCACACCCATCCGCGCCTTGCCGAACTCGGCGGCGCGTTGCTGGATTTCGTTCTGGTCGATTTCCCCGCCGCGCGGTTCACCGCCGGCGACGGCCTTCACCCGATCTCGCGCCGCGAACGCCTGGGCTTGCATGCGTGCGCGCTGCGGGGCCTGGCTGCTCGGGTCGCTGTCGAGCCCCCATTGCCTAGGCGTCAGGCCAGGGTCGATCGGGGCGCGGGGCGTGCTGCCGGGCGCACCGTAGCCCTGCGATCGCAGCCGCCACGCCCGCGTCAGCCGGTACTCGTCCATGCGCGCGTTGGGCAGGTCCTCGAACCTGCCCAGCGGGATGTCCAGCGAGAGTTTTTCGCCGGCGCGGCGCACCACCACGTGCAGCGTGTCGCCCGGGTCGCGCGAGATGATGAGGGCCCCGAAGAGCGGCTGAGCGCCGCGACCGCAGATCGACAGCCCCGCCGCCTCGATCACCATGTCGCCCGGCTCAAGCAGCCGTGACGACGGGAACTTCGGGAACGTCCGGCCGATGACCAGCCGGTCCGGCAGCAGCGGCTGCTGCATCACCATCTGCTGGCTGAACTCCACGCCCATGGCCGCCCGCGCCGTGTTCCGGAATCGGTCCCACGCCGCCTGCATCAGCCGGGCCCGCTGCTCGCTGTCCAGAGTCTCGCTGCGCAGGGCCTGCTCGATGATGGTCAGCGTGATCTGCAGGTCGGCCATCAGCAGGTCGGTCGCGTGCTCGCGAACCTGCCCGTCGTTGGAGCCCAGGTCCTTCAGCAGCGCCGGCAGCGGCCCGGCCCCCGGCTCGGGCCCGGCGGCGCTGCTCGCGCCCGGCACCACCCCCGCCAGCAACACGACCAGTACGCCCGTTCCGCCCAGGCGCCGAAGGCGACGCAGGCTCGGTCCGTCGCAAAGAGCCATGGTCTCGCTCCCATTCACCCGAACGCCATCGCGGCCAGCCCTGCCGCGTTCTCGGCCAGCCACTGCACCTTCCGTTCCACCATCCTCAGCACCGCCAAGGCGTCCAGCCGTCCGAAACGGCCTGTGGCGGCGATGGGGCCCGCGGCCTCGACAATCAGCGCCTCGATCATGAGCCAAGGCAGCCCCGCCGCCTCGGCGCGGGTCAACCTGGACCCTGGAGCATCATGATACCCGGCGAAGAACGCCGCGAAACGGTCCTTGTCGAGATTTACCGGCCAATCCTCCGGGTCGTTGCGGTCACCCGTGGGCCACGACGGGTCGTCGGCCGGCGCGGCTGCTGGGGCTCCCAGGGCTGTTGGGGAAGCGGCCGGTGGTACGTCTGAGGATATGGTTTCCGCACTGGGTGCGCGCGTGATCGAAAACTGCAGCGCCCCATTGGCCACGTCTAGGACACGCTGGTCCAGGCGCGCCGAGTCGTAGTCCACCACGGCCACCACCCGGCCGTCGCGGAACAGCATGTTGCCGGGGTGCCAGTCACCATGGACGAGCTGGCGCGGGTACGAACCGATCCCGAGTTTCTCGACCGCCGCCGCGCCCTGCTCGTACGCCGCGCGCAGGGCCCGCACCGGCGGGCGCGCCTCCGGCCGTCCGAGGCGTCCGGGGATCGAGTCCAGCCGCGCCACGATCGTCGGCAGGGCATGGAACGTCGCAGTGGGGGGTGTCCAGGCGGGCCGGAACCCGGCGAGAAGGGCGTGGCACAACGCCAACGTTCGTCCAGCCTCGGCGGTCTGGCGCGCCGATCGGTCGTACGACAGGCCGGGCACGAACCGGAAGAGTTCATAGACCTGCGCCCCGCCGCGCCGGGTCAGTTGCAGCATCGAGTTGTTGTCGCCCTTGGTGCCGACCAGGTGCGGGGCGGGAAAGCCGTGCCTGGCCAGGTGCAACTGGATCTCGTGGCTCGAGGCCACACGGAAGGGGTCGTCGTGCCCGCCGCCCTGGGCCCGCCGCTTGAGTAGATACAAGCCCGTGGACGACTTGATGAGCACCTTGGGGGAGGCCCGCGAGCCGCGCCGGAACTTGCTCACCGCCTCGACCACCCCCAGGTCATAGTGCGAGCAGACCAGGGCCAGCTCGCCGGCGGTGATTCCCCCGCCGCCACCGCCCGCGTGCCTGGCCGGCCTGTCGTGTCGCTTGCTCACCGGCTCACGCCGCCCCCGGGCCGGCCCGGCCGGCGGGCCGCCCGTCACTCGACATTCTGCACCTGCTCCTTGATGCGGTCGATGGCCCCCTTGACCTCGACGATCCAGCGGGCGATCTCCGCGTCGGCGCACTTGCTGGCGATGGTATTCGCCTCGCGCAGCATCTCCTGCGACAGGAAATCGAGCGTCCGCCCGATCGGGGCGCCGACGGAGGCGCCGAGCAACTCGGTGAACTGGTCGATGTGCGCCCCCAGGCGCTTGATCTCCTCGGCCGTGTCGCTGCGCTCGGCCAGGATCGCCATCTCCCGCACCACGTCGATCGCCTCGAGGGCCAAGCCCGCCTCGCTGATCATGGTCTGGATCCGGGTCCGCAGCCGGCGCTCGTACTCGGCCAGCACCGCCGGGATGCGCGTGACGATGTTGCTCAGCCGCTGCGCGATCACGTCGCGGTTGGCCAGCAGGTCCGCCAGCAGCACCTTCCCCTCGTGCTCGCGCATCGCCTCCAGACGGTCGCACGCCTGGTCCAGCAGCGCCAGGAACGCCGTCCGGGCCCGCTCGATCCGCTGCTCTTCGTCGGCCGGGGGCTGCAACACGCCCGGCAGCGCCAGCAGCGAGCCGATGTCCACCTCCACCTGGCCCCCCGCGATCTGCGGGATCCGCTTGAGCTGCTCGATGTAGTGCGCCAGGGCCTTCTCGTTGATCTCGTGCGCGGCCTCGGCCGACGCGTCCGTGCACTTGGCCGTGAGGAACACCGACCCGCGCGACAGGCGGTGGCGCAGGCGCGACTCCATCTCCGCCTCCAGCCCCTGGAACTCCTCGGGCAGACGGATCACGGCCTTGAAGTACTTGCTGTTGAGCGAGCGCACCTCCAGGAAGTAATGGATGCCGCCGATCTGCGACGACGCCCCGCCGAAGCCGGTCATGCTGCGGATCAACGAGTGCTCCTTGGGGCCGCGCCCCGGCCGGGGCATCCGAAACGCCGATTCCGATCGGCACGGCGGAAGCCGACGACGCCGCGGCCGATCGACTCGCACAAGGATATCGAGGCCGGCGTCCATTCGCCCGCACGCGCGCCGGCGCGGGCGGCGAACACCCGCGACCGACCCGGGATCAACGCCCGCTTGGCGGGGTTACCGGCGGCGTGGTCGGCGCCGGAGCCGGTGTCGGCGCCAGCGGCGGGGTGCCGGAGGGCGGACCGGCGGGCGTCTGCGGCCCCGCGGGAGCGGTCTCGGGCTTGGGCGCACTGGGCGCGTCGGCCGGTGCCGGCTTGTCGGTGCTGGCCGCGCCCGGCTCGCCCGGTTTCGAGTTGGACGCGGGCGCCGGCGCTTCCGGCGCCGGTGCGACGGGTGCCGGCGTTTGGGTCGTCGCGTCGGCCACCGGGACGGCCGCGCCGGCGCTGGGGGGTTTGACGATGTAGTTGAGCCCGATCGCGCAGCCGATCCACACGATGAACATACCAATGGTGAAGATTGTCAGCGCATCGCCGGTCTTGGCGCCGAACGCCGTCTGGCCCGAACCCGCGCCGGACCCGAACGCCCCGGCCAGCCCGCCCCCCTGCGGGCGCTGGATCAGGATTGTCAGCACCACCATCCCGCTGATGAACACGAAGAGCACGACCAGCATGCCAGTCATCCAATCCGCGATTCCGATCGTCAGCACCATCGGCAGCGACTCCTTTGTCCCGCCCGGGCATCCGGGCCGGGTCCACGACGCGGCCCCGGGGAACTTGCTTGGGCGTCGTTGGTCCGGCTTTCCAGCGGGCCGGCGCAACCCCCTCCCGTTGGGGCGGAAAGTCTAGCGCCGCGAGCGGCGATCGGCATCCTTACCCCCCGGCGCGCCGGCGGGACGCCCCGGCCGCACGCACGATCTGGCCGAACTCATCGGCGCTGAGCGAAGCCCCGCCGATCAGGCCGCCGTCCACATCGGGCTGCGCGAACAACTCCGCGGCGTTGGATGCCTTGACCGAGCCCCCGTACTGGATCCGGATCTCGCCGGCGACGTTCTGCCCGAACAGGTCCGCCAGCACCTGACGGATCCTGTGCTGGGCAGCCTGGGCATCGGCGGGGGTGGCGGTCCGTCCGGTGCCGATGGCCCACACGGGCTCGTAGGCGATCGTCAGCAGCCGGCCCGCTCGCTCGGCCCGCACTCCCGCCAGCCCCGCGACGATCTGGTGCAGGTTCACGGCGTCGGTCTGGCCCGCCTGGCGCTGCTCGAGGGTCTCGCCCACGCACAAGACGCACGCCAGCCCCGCGTCCAGCACGGCGCGCGTCTTGCCATTGACGCATTCGTCCGTCTCGCCGAGCAGGTGCCGCCGTTCGGAGTGGCCGGTGAGAGCGACCTGTACGCCGCAATCGACCAGCATCTCCACCGACACCTCCCCGGTGAACGCCCCGTTCTTCTGCCAGTGCACATCCTGGGCGCCCAGCCGCACCGTCCCGCCGTGCGCCCGGAGCACCTCGCCGACCGGCAGCAGGTACGGGAACGGCGGGAAGACCGCCACGTCGACCGACGCCTCGCGCCCCGCCACCCGGCACACGCCCTCGGCCAGCGCCCGCGCCGACACCAGGTTCGTGTTCATCTTCCAGTTGCCGCCGATGGAAGGTCTGCGATCAGGCACGGGCGGTCCCCTGTCAGTGCGCGGCCAGCGCCGCCGATCCGCACGGACCTTACTTCTCCTGCATGTCGACGGAGTAGTTCGGCGATTCCTTGGTGATCCTGATGTCGTGCGGATGGCTCTCGACGACGCTCGCCGCGGTCACGCGGCAGAAGCGCGTCTTCTGGCGGAACTCCTCGATCGTCGAGCACCCGCAGTACCCCATCGACGCCCGAAGCCCGCCGACGAGTTGGAACACGAACTCGGCCAGCGGGCCGCGATAGGCCACCAGCCCCTCGACGCCCTCGGGCACGAACTTGATTCGCGCCGACCCGTCGCCACCGCCCGCGCCCTGGCCGTACCGGTCCGCCGACCCCGCGTTCATCGCACCCTCGCTGCCCATGCCGCGGTAGGCCTTGTACCGCCGGCCGTGGCTGATGACCAGTTCCCCCGGCGACTCGTCCAGGCCGGCGAAGAGGCTGCCCATCATCACGCACGCCGCCCCCGCCGCGATCGCCTTGGCGATGTCCCCGGACTGGCGTATCCCGCCGTCGGCGATCACCGGCACGTCCTGGCCCGTCTGGGCCACACCGGCCGCGGCGTTGAAGATCGCCGTGATCTGCGGCACGCCGACGCCCGTCACCACGCGCGTCGTGCAGATCGCCCCGGGGCCGATCCCCACCTTGACGCCGTCGGCGCCGGCCTCGACCAGGGCCCGCGCGCCCTCGGCCGTG
The DNA here is from genome assembly GCA_041483855.1 of Phycisphaerae bacterium. Taxonomy (GTDB): domain Bacteria; phylum Planctomycetota; class Phycisphaerae; order Phycisphaerales; family UBA1924; genus JBGPGM01. The sequence goes on from JBGPGM010000036.1 coordinate 5,677, forward strand.
GCCACGTTGCCCGCGATCACCTCCACGCGGTGCTTCTTCTTGATGGCCCGCACCGTCCGCAGCACGTTCTCGCTGTGCCCGTGCGACGTGTCCACCACGATCACGTCCGCTTCCGCCGCGATCAGCGCCTCGATGCGCTCATGGTGGTCCACGCCGCACGCGGCCCCGCAGCGGAGCCGCCCGCGCGCGTCCGTGTTGGCCTTGGGGAACTGGCTCAACCGGTCGATGTCGCGCTGCGTGATCATGCCCGCCAGCCGGAAGTCGGCGTCCACCAGCAGCAGTTTCTCGACCTTGTTCTTGTTGAGGATCACCGATGCCTCTTCCAGCGTCGTGCCCGGCGGGGCCGTGATCAGCCCGGAGGCCGTCATGACCTGGCGCATCGGCGTGCTCTCATCCTCGACGAACTTCAGGTCGCGCCGCGTCAGGATCCCCAGGATCTTGCCCTTGGGCGCCCCACCCTCGGTCACGGGGAAGCCCGAGACGTTGTTCTGGCGCATCAACTCCCGGGCCCGGCCCACCGTGTCCGCTGGGCTGAGCGTGATCGGGTCGCGGATGACCCCGTTGGCCGACCGCTTGACCTTGCGCACCTCGCGGGCCTGCGCCTCGGCGGGCAGGTTGCGGTGGATGATCCCGATCCCTCCCTCCTGCGCCAGCGCGATCGCCAGCGCCGATTCGGTGACCGTGTCCATCGGCGCCGAGACCAGCGGGATGTTCAGCCGGATGTTGCGCGACAACCGCGCCGACACGTCCGCCTGCGAGGGCACCACGTCGCTGGCGCGCGGCAGCAGCAGCACGTCGTCGAACGTGATCCCGTCGCACACGATCTTGCTCTGGGCTGGGTCGGCGGCCAAACGATCGATCGTTCGTGTCACACCATCGGTATCCATGTGTATTTATCCCCGTCGGACCGGGCGTGTCAACGACCGTAGTATCGTTCACCCCACCTTTCCCGCCCGGCCCGTCCGTCCCCCGACGACCATGCCTCCCCCGACGCCCACCGAGCCCACGACCACCCGCCCGCCGCGTTCGAGCCGATCCGGGCCCGAGCGCCCGGCCCACTCCGACGACCTGCCGGTCTACACGCGCCACGCCGCCCTCGGCGCCGACACGCTCCAGGCGACGGAGTGGCTGCTGACCGACGGTCGCGGCGGCTTCTCGATGGGCACGGCGCTGGGCGTCCCGACCCGGCGCTACCACGCCCTCCTGATCGCCTCGCGCCGCCCGCCGGTGCAGCGCCTCGCACTGCTCAATGCCCTGGTCGAGCAGGTCGTCCTGGATGCCGGAACCGCCACGGAGCAGGCGTACGACCTGTCCACGCTCCTCTTCGCCGACCGGCAGTTCCACCCGGAAGGCCACCGCTGGCTGGTCCGTTTCGAGAAGCTGTCCGACGGCTCGTGCCTCTGGCAATACCAGGCCGGGCCCGTGCACGTGACCAAGGAGGTCCACCTCTTCCGGGCCGGGCACGTCGCGGGCGAGGACGGCGTCGCCAGCGCCGTCGCGATCCGCTACTCGCTCCGGCGCGAAGGGGTCGATCGGCCGGTTCGCCTGCGGCTGCGCCCGCTGGTGAGCCTGCGGGACTTCCACTCGCTGCTCCGGGCCGGCCCGGCGCGGACGGAGTTCGCCTGCGAACCCGGCGCACGCGCCGTGCGAGTCAGCCGGCGCGACTGCACGCTCGACCTGCACTCCGACGGCGCTTCCTTCACTCGCGACGAGCAGTGGTGGTACGACTTCCATTACGCCAAAGACGCCCAGCGGTGGCAGGACCACATCGAGGACCTCTTCAGCCCCGGCGTCTTCGTCCTGGACGTGCCCGGCTCGTCGAACACCGCACAGGTCACCATCCACGCCGGCGCCGGCGAGCCCCCGCCCGGCACGATCGAACACGACCGCGCCCTGCGCGCCCAGCACCTGCGGCCCATCATCGCCGCGGCGACGGCGAGCTTCGACGAGGGCTGGAACCGGACGGCGGCGCTGGCGCTGGCGGTCGCGTCCGACGACTTCGTCGTCCAGCAGTCGTCGCAAGCCCCGGCGCCGGCGGCCTCCAGCGGGCCGGCGGCCCCCTCCACCACCGTCCTCGCCGGCTACCCCTGGTTCGCCGATTGGGGGCGCGACACCTTCATCTCCCTCCCCGGCCTGCTGCTGGCCACCGGCCGGCACGCCGAGGCGATGGGCGCGCTGCGCCGCTTCGCGGGCGCCTGCCGGCGCGGCATCATCCCCAACCTGTTCGACGAGCACACCGACGAGCCCCAGTACAACACCGTCGACGCTTCTCTCTGGTTCGTCCACGCCGCGTTCCAGTACCAGCGGGCCACCGGCGACCGGCGCGGCTTCGCCGAGTTCCTCAAGCCGGCGTGCTTCCAGATCGTCGACCACTACCGGCGCGGCACGGATTTCAACATAGCGATGGACCCCCTCGACTCGCTGATCACCGCCGGCAACCCCGCCACGCAACTGACCTGGATGGACGCCCGGTGCGACGGCGTTACCTTCACGCCCCGGCACGGCAAGTGCGTCGAGATCAACGCCCTCTGGTACAACGCCCTGCTCGCCCTGGCCCACGCCATCGTCCCCGACGCGCCGACCGACGCGGCGAACCTCACGGACCTGGCCGCGGCCGCGGGCCGGTCCTTCCGGGCGTCCTTCTGGAACGCGGACTTGAAGTGCTGCTTCGATCGCCTGGTGCCGCCCGACCAGCCGACCACGGCCGGCGGTCCGCGCGCCTGGGTCCCATCGCCCGAGCTGCGCCCCAACCAGATCCTGGCGGCGAGCCTGGAATACTCGCCGCTGAGCCGCGAGCAGCGAGCGGCCGTGGTCCGCATCGTACAGTCCCGCCTGCAGACGCCCTGCGGCGTGCGCACGCTCGATCCGGCGGACCCCGCCTACCGCGGACGCTACGAGGGCTCCCGGTTCGCCCGCGACGGGGCATACCACAACGGCACCGCCTGGCCGTGGCTCCTCGGGCCGCTCGCCGAGGCCATTCTGCGCGCCGACGGCTTCAGCGACGCGTCGCGTGCCGCGGCCCACGAGGTGCTCCGACCGCTCGTGGACCGCCTGGATGGCGACTGCCCGGGCCAACTGCCCGAGGTGCTCGACGGGGATCACACGCCCGACCGGCCGCAACAGGCGAACGGGTGCCCGGCACAGGCGTGGTCGGTCGCCGAGGCGTTGCGGGTGGTCTTGATGATCGAGCGAACTGGGTGACCGCGCGCCACCCGCCCCCCGGGGGTCGGCGACTCAGCGGTTCTTGATGGCGTCGGCGAAGGCGCTGGAGATTGTCTGCCCCGCGTTGAGCAGTTTGGCGGCATCGTCGGGCGTGATCGTCCCTTCGGCCACGTAGGCCGCGATCTCACGGCGGGATTCCTCACGGGCCTTGGTCTGCGCCACGCGCCGGATCGCCCCGACGATGATCCCGACAGTGGAAATCAGGATCACACCGGCGACGGCCACGATCGGGATCAGGACCGCGATTTCTTCAACACGTGCCAGCAGCGCCGTATGCATTGTCGTTCCTCCGATGGGTTGCGGGCTCGCGCACCACGCCCGGGCGCGTCACGCGCAGGCGTCGCCGCCCTTTCCCCCCGCCCGCATCAGGCGCTCGCCCTGCTCGGGCGTCATCGAGCCCTCGGCGATGTAGGCCGCGATCTCGCGCCGTGAACGTTCGCGTGCCGAGGTCTTGAGCACGCCCGCGACGGCCTTGACAATAACCACCAGCACGATCCCCGTGCAGATGAGGGTCGGGATGAGGACGTCCTCGCTGAGGAGCTTCTGTAACACCAAGTTTCCGTCCATCGCCAACCTCCTTCGCCGCGCTGGCCCGCGCGTTCCGCCGATCGCTGCTTGGCAATTCAACCCCCGATCTTTCGCCGGGCCACCAGCAGTCGGTATTTCAAGAACGACCAAACCGAATAGAACTCGAACGCGGGGTTGTCGTCCCGGGTTGTCCCGCCATCAGCGTCGGTGTGCATCCATCCCCGTATCAGGTCGCGCGGGCAGATGAACGAGCCGAAGTCCGTGTCCACCAGCGTCGCGGGCGAATCCCCCGCCAGCCGGAGGGCCAGCAGGTCGCCGTTCTCGCCGTCCGAGTAGCCGCGTTGGTCCCCCAGGACGCCCCAGTTGAACTTGTTGCCGTCGATGCGGATGCGCGAGCCGTCGCGCAGATACAGGTCCAGCGTGTCGTTGAAGCGGGTGCGTTCGTCGTGCACCGCCACGACGCCCATCATCGGCGCGTTCGTATACGGATCGTTCACCAGGCTCGATTCGACTTTCATTGGTCTGCGCTTGGTGACCCGGATGCGGGCACGCACGATCAGGAAGATGTCGCCCGCCAGCAGGC
>JBGPGM010000037.1:0-9944 GCA_041483855.1 Phycisphaerae bacterium
CGAGCAGGGCCGGCGCCGAGATCTTCGATAGGCGATCGGCCAGGCGGTCCAGGCGCGCCGACTTGCTCAGCCGCACCATCGCCCGGGCCCCGTCGCGGTCGTTCACCCACGCGTGCACCCGCTCCACGTCGCTCTCGTCGATGTGCACCGGGTCGTGGAACATCTGGCCCAGGTTCTGCCTGAGCCATTCGCGGCTGGGGCGCAGTTTGACCTGGCTGACGACGGGTTTCTCGATCAGGCCCGACGAGCCGGCCAGGACCAGGCCTCGGACCCAGTCGGGGTGCTCCAGCGCGATCCGCAGGGCGACGTGGCCGCCCAGGGAACTGCCGACCAGCACGACCGGGTGTGCCGGGGTGCGGGCCTCGGGGCCGGTGTGGCCGAAACCGGTCCTGAGGAACTCGCGGGTCAGGTGGGTCACGCCGTCGATGGTGCAGTCGGGGCCGCGGAGGTCCTGCAGCGGGACCTCGAAGCAGACGCAGCGGGCGGATCCGTCGGTGGCGCGCCCCCCGCCGCCACCCTCGGCACTGGCCACCAACTCCCGCACCGCCGGGTCCCAGTGGCTGTTCAGGCCGAAGAGGCCGTGCAGGAAGACGACGGTTGAGGGAACCGGGGACGGCGGACTGGGCCCGGACCCGCTTGGGTGTGCCCCGTTGCCCGTTCCCTGCGCCCTGGTCACCCCGGTGTCCCTGACCTTCACGCGAACGGGCCGGCCGCTCAGGCCGGTGATGTCGAAGGCCGCGTCTCCGTAGCGGTGGCCGACGGCGGTGCCGTTGGCGCTGCCGGCGCTCAGTGGTGGAAGCGGGGGCGGCGGTGTGACGGTCTTGGAGGTGGGCGGCTCCATCATCGTTGATCGTACGTCAATTCCGCGTGCGTTGCCGGGTCGGCTGGCGGCGGCCACGATCGAGCGGTGGCGGAGGGTGGGGATCCCTCAGGCGTTGACGACGCGCCCATCGTCGAGGCGCACGACGCGGCTGGCCCGTCGCGCCACGTCCGGATCGTGGGTCACGATCACCATGGTCCGGCCCGTGGCCTTTCTATGCGACTCCAGGGCGTCGAGGATCGACGCGCCGGTCTTGCGGTCGAGGTTGCCCGTCGGCTCGTCGGCGAGCAGGACGGGGGGGTCGTTCATCAGGGCGCGGGCGATGGCGACACGCTGCCGCTCGCCGCCGGAGAGTTCCGCGGGGCGGTGTCGCAGGCGCGGCGACAGGCCGAAGGCGTCGAGCAGGTCGGAGGCGCGGGCGCGGGCCTGCGGCGCGGCGCCGTGGTAACCGGCGATGCCGCGCCGGACCATAGCGCCGATCGTCACGTTCTCCAGCACCGTCAGTTCGGGCAGGAGGTGGTAGAACTGGAAGACGAAGCCGACGGACTCGCAGCGGTAGCGGTCCAGGTCGCGTGCGGACAGGTCGCTGAGCACCCGCCCTTCGAAGACGACGCGCCCGCGCCGGGGGCTTCCGTTCTCGGCGCGGACCTGCCGGTCAGCGCGGTCGGGGCGGTCCAAGCCGCCGAGGATGTGCAGGAGCGTGGACTTGCCCGAGCCCGAGGCCCCAAGGATGGCAACCCACTCGCCCTTGTCGACGTCGATGGAAGCGCCGCGGAGCACGGGGACATCCACGCGCCCCAGGCGGTAGGTCTTGAACACGGCTTGGGCGGACAGGTGCGCCATCAGGTGGATGCCGGCAGGGACGATCGTCACTCGAATCGGAGCGACTGGACGGGGTCCATGTACGCGGCCCGGACGGCCGGGATCAGGGCCCCCAGGACGCTGAAGGCGACCCCGCCGCAACCGACGAGCAGGGCTTTGAGGGGGTCGACCCTGTTGGGGATGACGGTGAAGTAGTAGACCTTGGGGTCCCAGACGGTGATGCCCAGGGCGCGCCCCATCCAGTCGTGGATGGGGTTGATGTTCCAGACGATCCCGGAGGCCAGGGCCAGGCCCAGGGCCGAGCCGAGCGCGCCGATGATCAGCCCGTAGGAGAGCCACAGGCTGGCCACGCCCAGGCGGCTGGCCCCGACGGCGCGCAGCACGCCGATGTCCTTGGTTTTCTCGCGGATCATCGCCCAGAAGATCGCCAGGATCAGGAACGTGGCCACGATGGAGATGAAGATCAGGATGCCCAGCACCATGACGGTCTCTTTCTGGACCGCCGCGATGAACGTCGCCTGGTCCTCCTCCCAGGTCGACATGCGGATGGCACCCTGGACGCCGGGCCCGGGAACGCCGGGCACCTGGGCGTGGTGCGCGCTCTCGAAGCGGGTGTACGCGTCGAGGCAGACGCGGCGGATGCGCTCGGGCGGCACGCCGGCCTTGGCGCGCACCAGCACGGTCGTGACGCGCGCCGGTGCGATGCCGATGACGGGCGGCGCTGAGCCTCCGCCCTCCCCCCCGGCCGCGCCGCCGTAGATGTCCTGGCCCGACATCTCGACGCGCTCGGCCTTGTCCATCTTGAGCATCTGCTGGAGCGCGCCCAGGTCCACCAGGACGGTCTGCTTGTCGATGTCGTACAGGCCGGTCTTGAACTCGTTGGCCACCGGGAAGGATCGGCTGACCGTCTGGATCGCCCGCCCCTTGCGGTCCAGCGGCAGCACGTTGAGCGTCACCGACTTGCCGACCATGAAGCCGTCCTGCCAACGGATGGTCCCGTTCTCCAGCCGCTCGCCCACGTTGTACGGGACGTACACGCCCGACGGCAGACGGTCGTAGAACCCGCTGACCTCCAGCCCCAGCACGGCCGCGGGACGCACCGCCCCGGTCTGCGGGTCCTGATATCGCAGGCTCATGCCGTCGGCGTAGGCCTTCCGGAAGAAGTCGGGGTCGATCAGCCGGCGGTCCTTGTGCTCCTTGTCGCGCGGCAGCGGCGTGGTCAGCGGCTTCCACCACAGCGCATCGGCGTACCCCGTCGCCTTGGCGTAGGTCGCTCCGTCGATCCCCTTGATCTGTACGCCGATCACGCGCCCGTCCGGCAGGCGCAGCATTCCGAACGCCTCGATGATCGGGGCCGCGCCGGTGATGTCCGGCTCCTTGCCCAGTTCCGAGACGAGTTCGTCGTAGTATCCGAAGCCGACGGTGGGCCAGGTGATGCTGACATCGCCGACCATGGTCCGGCCGCTGGTGAGCAGCATTTCGAGGAAGCCGCCCATGATGGACCAGACCAGCAGGATCATGGCCGTACACAGCATGACCGCCCCCGCCGCCAGCAGGGGCATGACCTTGGTCGTCAGGTAGCGGCGGGTGAGCAGGACCTGGTACACGGGGCGAAGTCTAGCGGTGGAGGTACGAGGGGCGGCCGGGAGAGAGTTTCATCGGGTCGCGGCGGCGCTGCTCGCGAGGTGGACCTCTAGACTTGCCTTGCCATGCCTCCCCCGCTCTCGATCGGCCCGGTGCGCCTCAAGTCGAACCTGCTGCTCGCTCCGATCGCGGGGTACTGCGACCTGGCGTTCCGCCTGATCTGCCGGTCGTACAACACGCCCGATGGCCATGGGCTGGGGCTGGCGTGCACGGACCTGCTCTCGCCGCAGGGCCTGCTGCGCGGCACGGCGACCTCGCTGGACCTGGCCCGCACACACGACCTGGACCAGCCGGTGGGCATGCAGCTCTACGGGGCCGACCCCGACATCCTGGCCGAGGGCGCCCGCTGGGCCCGCGACCACGGCGCCACCGTGATCGACATCAACATGGGCTGCCCAGTGGACAAGGTGACCAAGAAGGACGGGGGGTCCAAGCTCCTGTGCGACCCGGAGCGGGCCGCCCGCGTCCTGGATCGCGTGGTCGCGGCCGTGGGCTCGGGCCCCAAGCCCACCCCCGTCACCGCCAAACTCCGCCTGGGATGGTTCGACGGCCAGTCTCCCCCCTCGGTGGCGGAGTGGCTCGCGCCGCGCCTCGTGCTGGCCGGCGCCGCCGCCATCACGGTGCACGGGCGCACCACGGAGCAGAAGTTTTCGGGGACGGTGGACCTGGAGGGGATCCGGCGGGTGGTGGAGGCGGTGCGGGCGACGGGGCTGGGCGTGCCGGTGATCGGGAACGGCGATGTGCGTGAGCCGGCGGATGCGCTGCGGATGATGCGGGCGACGGGGTGCGACGGGGTGATGATCGGGCGCGGGGCGCTGACGACGCCGTGGATTTTCCGCGACACCTGGTCGCTGCTGACGACGGGGAGCACGCCGGCGCCGCCGGATGTGCCCGAGATCATGGCAATGATCCTGCGCTACTTCCGCCTGATGCTGGAGTTCCGGAGCGAGCACTACGCGATGACGCAGATCCGACGGCGGATCAGTTGGTTCGCCAAGCGGCTGCCGCCGTGCAAGCCGCTCAAGGAGGCGATCCGGCTGGGCGCGGGGCCGGGGGATGTCGAGGCGGCGCTGGACCTGTTCCGGCGCGGCGGATTGCGCTCCGGATCCCACGACGAGGAGCCGGTGGCGCTCGCCGACGCGGCGGCGTGAGCCGGGCCAACGTTACCTGTTGCCCATCGCCAGCGACTCGACCTTGACCGTCACGCCGCGGGGGAGGCATGAGCGGGCCGCGGTGGCGTATGTCGAAGGTTCGTCGTGGCACATGCTGGGGGCATCGACGATGCACGCGGCCAAGGCCTCGGCGCTGGCGTCGGTGTGGGGCAGGCGGTCGCGCGGACCGGCGAGGGCCACGACCAACAGGCGCTCGGCGCTGGGCATGCACGGCGGGCCGAAGGGCACGCCGAGGAGTTCGGTGGCCGGGACGTCCTTGAGGCGGCGCCCACCCTGCCACTGGTGCGGGCACCACTGCACGCAGCGGAACCCGCCGTGGGCATCGCTGAAGATCGCCAGGACGACACATTGCTCGGGCGGGCCGGGGGCGAGCGCCGGGCCGGGTGCGACGGCCGGGTTCATCGGCGTGATGACGTGGCCGCGGCCGTCGGGTGTGGGCAGCGTGGCGAGCTGAGTCGCCGACGGGCGTGGAACCAGCCACACGGCCAGCGAGGCGCACGCGACCAGTGCTGCGGCGATGCCCGAGCCGACCAGCCACCAGCGGCCGGCGCTGCGCGCATGGGGGTGGGTGGGGCGGGCGCCGGGTGTGGCGGTTGGCCCCAGATGATTCAGGCGCGCGAGCACGGATTGGTCCTGGGCGCGGGCGTCGCGGGCGCAGCCCTCCAGTTCGTCGATTTCCGCGGCCATGCGGATGAGGCTCTCGATGCGGCGGTCGTCTAGCTGTGCCATACGGCTCGTTTCCCCCGGGGTCGGCGGAGCCTCCCTCAGGTCATTCGCGATCGGGTCCGTGGCGCTCGGAGGATTCCGGACGATGACCTCGCCTGGCCAGGTAACGCCGCACCTTGTCGTACGCCGCGCGTTTCCTGGCGTTGATCGTGCTGGGGGCGAGGCCCAGCCGCTTGGCCAGGGCGCGATCGGACTCGCCTGACGCGGCCGCGCAGACGATCACCGACTCCTCCTGGCTCAACCCATCGGCGGAGGCGTCGGCGCGGAGGCAAGCCCGCACGGCGTCGAGGACCTCGGCCAAGTCCATCGCATCGGCGGGCCCGGCGGCATCGGCGATGAGACCCTCGTCATCGTCGGACAGGCCGGCGGCAGGACCGGCCCGCCGGCTGGTCCGCAGGTGCTGGAGCCACATCTTGCTCGCGACGGCGTAGACGAAGGTGGAGATCGCGGCTCGGTTTGGGTCGTACCTGGCTTGGCGGAGCGCCTCCCACACCGCCACCCAGGTGCGCTGGGCGAGGTCGGCCGCGAGATCGTCGCGTCCCGGTGCACGCCGGAGCAAGAACCGTCGAAGACGGTCGTCCAGGCGCCCGTGGATCGACGCAAACGCCGCCTCGTCGCCGGCCATGGCGGCACGCGACAGGTCCGCCAACGGATCGGGTACGCCCGCTCGCTGGGTGGAGGGGGAGGGTGCTTCGTCAGGCATCGTGCCGATCCGGTGGGAGACGCCGCGAGCCCTGGCCGGCGTGAGCACCCGCTAAGGGGTTGTTGTCGGCCGGTGGTCGCGCGATCGGGAAAATGTCGTGCTTCTCCGAGCGCACCGGCGGGCCGGTGCGAATAGCATTGTGGCCCCGGTTTTCGCGCCGGGCGATCCCAACCGCACAGAATCAGTGGACGACCCCCGAGAAGGAGTTGAACGCCGCCATGTCCCCGAGAATGAACGCATACCGAACAGTTGGACTCGCCGTGGTTGTCAGCGCCGTGGCGATCGCCATGCCCGCGCTGGCGCAGACCGCCAAGCCCACTACTGACCCGACGGGCGCCAAGGCCCCGCCGCCGACGGCTCCGCCGGCCGTGAAGCCCGCGCCGACGCCGGCGCCGCCCCCGACGCCGCCCACAGCGCCAACGCCTAATCCCTCGCCGACGGCCCCCGCAAATGGTCAGCCGCCGTCCAAGGCTCCCCCGATCACGCCCGGGCACGACCCGTACCGCGACCCCTCGGACCCCGCGCAGTCGCCGTTGACCTGGGAGGCGATGTTCCACGACTGGGGCACGATCGACGAGACCCAGCACCAGACGTACGCGTTCAAGTTCACGAATAACAGCGGCAAGAAGGTCGTGATTGCCAACGTGGCGTCCACGTGCGGCTGCACCATCGTCGGCCTGGACAAGAAATCCTACGAGAACGGCGAGGCCGGGCAGATCACCGCCGACTTCAACCCGCAGGGCAAGCGCGGCGAGCAGTACAAGCCGGTCACGGTGACCTACACCGAGCCGGCGGGCACACCCAACACGGTCCTCATCCTGCGCTCCGAGATCCAGACGCGGATCAACATCGAGCCCATCAAGACTTACATGATGGAGGTGGATCGGCGCAAGGGGCAGTCGGCCACCGTGACGTTCTCCGGCCGCCAGTCCGACTTCCAGGTCACGAAGGTTGACACGAACAACCAGTATGTGACCGCCAAGATCGGGGAGATGACGACGGTGGAGATGGACAAGGCGCCGTACCGCCAGTACCCCGTCGAGTTCTCGATCGTGCCCGAGGCGCCCATCGGCATGCTCCAGGCGAACATCGTGGTGTCCACCAACGACGAGAAGACGCCCACCATCAACTACATCGTGGCCGCGGAGGTGACCGGCGACCTGCGCGCCACGCCCCAGCGGCTGGCGGTGCGCGGGTACACGCCCAACATCCCGTTCACGTCCGTGGCGACGCTGGACAGCCGTTCGGCCAAGCCGTTCAGGATCCTGTCGGTGGACGTCGAGGGGCGTGACGACATGAGCCTGGCGGCGGACGTCGAGACTGCCGAGGGGCCCGACGGGCAGATCCGGTACACGGTGAAACTGTCGGGGGTCACCCCCGACTACACCGGGTTGATCGAGGGGGCGCTGATCGTGCGGACCGACCTGCCGACGGACGCGGAGCTGCGGATCCCGTTCTCCGCGGCGATCAAGGGCACGCAGTCGAACGTCGGCGTGCCGACCATCCCTGGCGCGGGCGCTGTCAAGGCGGTCCCGCCCAAGGCCGACCCCAATGCCGCCAAGTAATGCGGGCAAGCAGGCGCTGCGGGTCGTGGTGCTGATCGCGCTGGGGACGGGCGCGGGGATCGCGGACTCGGCGATGCGGCCGGTGAAGGTGACGCCCGACGCCCCGCCGCCGATCGAGGAAGTGATCGCCGGTCACGGCGCGGGCCAGCCGTTGCCGACGGGCGCCAACCCCGTTCCGGCCCGGCCGCCGCAGGGCGCGCCGCAGGCCAAGCCCGCCGAGACGGCCAAGCCGTACATGATCACCGTCGAGCAGGCCCGCAAGCTGTTCGAGACCGACCAGGCCGACTTCATCGACGCGCGCCCGGAGACGGAGTACGCCGAGGGGCACATCCGCGGGGCCCTGAGCATCCCCATCGAGGCGTTCGCCGGGCAGATCCCGGAGAGGCTGAAACTGATCCCCGACCGCGCGCGGGTCATCATCGTCTATTGCAGCGGGGGCAACGACTGCAAGGCGGCGGAGGACGTGATGATCGAACTGCAGGCGCTGAAGTACTCCAAGATTTACGTGATCCAGGCGGGGTTCCCCGGCTGGAAAGAGGCGGGCCTGCCGGTCGATCAGGGGTCGCCGCCGTGACCGAGCCGGCTGGGCCGGGCGCGCCGGCGGGGAGCGGCGGCGTGGCGATGGCCCTGGTCGGCCTGGCGCTGCGCCTGGTGCTCGGCGGAATCTTCGCCTGGGCCGCGTACCTGAAGATCTCGGACCCCCAGCAGTTCACGCACGCGATCAAGGCGTTCGACACGGACCTGCCCGACCGGCTGATCATCTGGAGCACGTTCGCCGTGCCGTGGACGGAGATGCTCTGCGCGGCTGCGCTGATCGTGGGGGTGTGGACGCGGGCCGCGGCGACCACGGTGGCGCTGATGCTGGTGCTGTTTACCGGGCTGGTGATCTCGGCGATCCTGCGGCACCTGAACCTGGAGCACTGCGGCTGCTTCGGCAGGCAGGGGCTGCTATGCCACGGCCCGCCGGGGTGGTGCCACGTCGGGGAGAACGGGCTGATGCTGGCGATGGCGCTGGTGATCGCGCTGACCGGGCGGCAGGTGGTGGCGGCGGATTGCCTGCTGGAGCGCCGGGCGCGGGGCAGGGCCTGACGGCTGATTCGAGCGCGCCCGCGGCCTACACTCAGGCCGCTGAATGACTTCCCAGATCCCGTCGCCCGGCGCCGTGCGGCGTTCGCACCGGCCGGGCCGCCCAGACCACGACGGAGCAGATCCGCATGAGCCGTTTCAACCGCTTCGGGGCCACACCCAAGATCAAGGTGATGAAGAAGAGTGCCAACGGCACGTACTACGTCGATTACAAGGACGTGGACAACCTTCGTCGCCTGATGAGCCCCAACGGCAAGATCTACGGGCGCAAGCGCTTGCAGACCAGCCACAAGGAACAGAAGCTGATCGCCCAGGCGGTCAAGCGGGCGCGGTACCTGGGGCTGCTGCCGTACACCTCGGCGACGCTCTGATCCGTCATCGTTGACCATGCCCAGCCGTTCCGCATCCGCCGGCCTGCGCACGCGCGAGTACCAATCGCTGCTGGCGTCGCTCCGGAGCGGCGCCGGGCGCGAGCAGACGATGCGGGGCGCGGCCGATGCGCTGTGGGAGGCTCTCCATCCGACCGGCGTGTCGTGGGTCGGGTTCTACATCTTTGATCCGGGGTGCGTCGTCCACGCCGACGGGCGGCGCGAGGATGGGATGATCCTGGGAGCACGCCGCGACAAGCCGGCGTGCTCGCCGATCGGCCTGCACGGGGCGTGTGGCCGGTGTTATTTGTCGCGCCGGTCGCTGGTGGTGACCGACGTGGCCCGCCTCGGGGCCGGGTACATCGCCTGCGACCCGCGCGACCGCTCCGAGGTCGTTGTGCCGCTGTTCGAGCCAGACGGGACGGCCTGGGGGGTGTTGGACGCGGACAGTTACGACCCAGGGGCGTTCGACAAGGCCGACGCTGACTCATTGCTGGCGATCATGAAGGGCGCGGGGCTGAGCAGGCATCGGGTGGACATCGCTGTCGAGGTGGTGTGAAGGCTCCGACAGGCTGCCTTTGGCAAGTCCGGGCTCAGAACGGCGTCTGGCTCCGGAACGTCACCGGCCGACCCGTCTGCGGGTCCGCGAAGGTGAGCATCCCGGCGTGGAGCATCAGGCGCGCGGCCGAGTCCAGGTCTTGCGCCGGTGGACCGTAGAGGACATCGCCGAGGATCGGGTGGGCGCGCCCGTCACCGCTCCCCACCGGTCCGCACAGGCCGCCCGGGCCGGCGTAGGCGCAGTGCACCCGCAACTGGTGGGTGCGCCCCGTCAGCGGGCTCAGCTCAAGTCGAGTCCGGTCCGTCTCGAATGACAGCACCTTCCAGCGCGTGACCGCCGGGAGCCGGTGAGTATGGTCCACGATCTGGTACGGGCGGTTGGAGAGGTCCGCCCGGATGGGCACATCGATCGTCCCCGATTCGGCCCCGACCACCCCCTGCACCAGCGCCACATAGGCCTTGTCCACCTGGCGCGACTCG
>JBGPGM010000038.1:0-9882 GCA_041483855.1 Phycisphaerae bacterium
CCCTTTCATGGTTTCCGCAACGCGAGTGAGTTGCGATCTGAATCCAGCGAGGTCCTCGAACGCGTCCTTCCTTCCGGTACCGCTCTTTCCGACGAGGGAGCGCAGCCGCTCGATGCAAGCGTCGTCATCCTTCTCCTTGAAGTCGATCGTCCCGCTGATCGCCGCGTGCATCTCCGCCCCGCCCAGCTCCTCATCGCTCACCTGCTGCCCGATCGCCGCCTTCACCAGCGCCGGCCCAGCCAGGTACAGCCCCGATCCCTCCGTCATCAGAAGCGTGTCGCACAGCACCGGCAGGTATCCGCCCCCGGCGACGCAGTAGCCCATGATGGCCGCGATCTGCGGGATCCCCTCCGCCGACAGCACCGCGTTGTTGCGGAAGATCCGCCCGAAGTCGTCGGTGTCGGGGAAGACATCCTCCTGCAGCGGAAGAAAGACGCCCGCGGAGTCCACCAGGTAGATCAGCGGCAGGCGGGCCATCTGGGCCATCGTCTGGGCCCGGATGATCTTCTTGCACGTCATCGGGAAGAACGCCCCGGCCTTTACCGTGGCATCGTTGGCGATGATCATGCACGGACGGCCCTGCACCTGCCCGATGCCCGTGACCACGCCCGCCGCGGGGGCTCCGCCGTAGTCGGTGTACATGCCGTATGCCGCCCACAACCCCAGTTCGACGAACGCCTTGGAGTCATCGAGGAGCTTGTCGACGCGCTCGCGGGCCGTCAGGCGGCCCTTTTCATGCTGGCGTTCGATGGCCTTCAGCCCGCCGCCCAGGCGCAGCGTCGCCTCCGTCTTGCGGATCTGTTCCGTCAGTTCACGCAGCGGGTTGATGGCGGACGCTGGAGCGGGGTCCGGCATGGATCGTCCTCGGCAGGCCGCGCCCAAACGGCCGGGACAGAGCCTAGCAGCCCGCGCTGGAGTACGCCGAACGAGAACGAGCGGGCGCTACTTGATCACGTCCACACCCGCCGCGGCCTTGCCGTCGCCGGCCTTGGGCTTGCCCAACTCGCCGGGCTGGCCAAGGGCGGGACCCAACAGCGCCGGGGCGCGCTCCATGGGGTAGATGCGGTAAACGCTGGCGCTGCCGCCCGCGTCCGACCGAAGCGCGAACCTCCTGTCCGCCGTCGTGCCATACTCCAGCGTGTCCAGCGGGGCATCTCCCAGCGACAGGAGCGAGATCCGGCCCACCCCCGTGTACCCCTCCGGCTTGTCCGTGCTGATCGTTGGGGCGGTGAATCCCGTCAGGAATGCGATGAGCTCCTTGACGGCCTTGACGTCCGCTTCGGCCAGCATCGATTCCTTCCCGTCGGGCTGCATCTCCACCCACTTGTCGAGCGTCAGTTTGAACCGCTGGCCCGCCGTGGCATCCGCGGCACTCGCCGGCGGCGGGGGGGCCGCGCCCGCCCGTTTAGGGGCGTCGTACCGCTCCAGGACGATGGACCCGATGTCGGCCGCCACCACCTCTGTCGCGTGAGGCGAGATGAAAGCGCTGGCCTTGAGCGTGAGTTTGGCCACTCCGGAGGCGTCAACCGTGACGACGCGCCGCGCGCCGGCCACCCCAATCGCCGCGTAGAGCCTCTGGCCCGTTGAGTCGCTCAGGGCCCCCAGGGTTACTTCACGCCGGTCGGTTTGCGTCGCGCCCGCAGCGGAGTTGGCGGCAGGGCCGCGGTCCCGCTCGATCAGGATGCTGGCCGTCGGCTTTTCCAGGCCGGTAGAGGCCGGATCGGGCGTCTTGCCATCCAGGAAGTCCACGATCGTCAGTGACCCCAGGGCCGCAACGAGCGACTCCAACGCCTTGGGGTCGGCGGGGGCGACGACCGGCTCGGTGACGCGCCAATGGTTGCTCAGGCGCGACAAGGCGATCCGCTGGTCCTTGCCGTTCTCCAGTCGAAAGCGCGACACGTTGACGTCCAGGCCGGGAAAGACCGCCGTCTCCCGCCAGCCGCGCGGCCCGGGGTTGCGGAAGACATTGTGGATGCCATCATCCACAATCGCGCGCCGGTGCGTGGGGCCGGCGCCGGGCCCGTCCACCGCCACCAGACCCTGCCCGCCAAGCGTCCGCCCGGCCAGGCGGAGCGTGTGCTTCGTTCCGTCGTCCGTCGAGATCTCCACCGTTGTGGCGTCATCGCCGAGCGCCGCCTGCGGGTCCGGCTCCGCGACCGCCCGCATCTCGGCCAGCACCCGCACGATGCTGTTACCGCGAGCGGTCCCGAGGGACCACACGGTGCCGGCGGCGCTCCGGCCGGGCCCGTGCATCACCAGTTCCCACTCGCCGGGTGTGCCGGCCACGCGAACCTCGTCCGTGCCCCCATCGGGGCGTGAAACGGTGATCGACCTGACCGTCGAAGGCACGATCTGGAGCACGTTGGCGCCGATCGGCACCACGTCCGAGGGCGCCTTCGAGCCGGGGCGGCCAATCAGGTACAGCGCGCCCGCGCCAAGGGCGATCGCGACGATCAGCGAGATGATGACGGCCCGAGTTGACATGTTCTCAACCTCCGAGTTCCTGCGGTGCCCGCCCGTGCCCTTGTTCGACCCGCTTCCACCGCGCGACCCCGCAACAATACGATACCATGAGCATCGACCGTCCGGAGTCGTGGCGCACAAATCGGGCCGAGGGGGTTCCCTGGCGTTCCGGCCCGGCCCATCCACTGGTCGGCATCACCGCCGACCTTGCCGAGCCGACGCCGGGCTCGCTGCGGGCGACGTGCGCCATGACGTATGCCCGGGCTGTGACCGACGCCGGCGGCATCCCGATGATCCTGCCGCCGATCCCCGAACTGGCCGCCGAGCACGCCCGTCAGTGCCACGCGTTCATCCTGACCGGCGGCGATGACCCGCGCACCGAACCCTTCGGCGAGCCCACGCACGCCAAGGCCACCCTAGTTCATCCCCTGCGCCAAGCCTACGAGACGGCTTTGCTCGACGCCCTGACCCGCCGGACCGAGGCGCCCGTGCTGGGCGTATGCCTGGGGATGCAAATGATGGCGCTGCACGCCGGCGGGCGGCTTAACCAGCACCTGCCCGACACCGTCCCCACCGCCGAGCGGCACGCCAACAACGCCATCCACCCCATACGACCGGTCGAGAGTGCGCTAAGCCCGCTCATCGCACGAGGTGAAGTGACCAGCAGTCACCGCCAGGCCGTCACCGACCCTGGTCGCCTGCGGGTTATTGCTGTGGCCGACGACGGCGTCATCGAGGCCATCGACGACCCATCGCACCGGTTCTTCCTCGGGGTCCAATGGCACCCCGAGCGAACCGCCGACCCCGGCCTGGGCATAAGGCTCTTTGAGAGGCTCATTGAAGCCGCTCGCAGGGTCCCGACCTAGAAGCGAGGCTTGGCGGGGTTCATCAACGCCTGCGAATCCCGAACCCCCAGATTCAGGTAGATCTCCCGCGTCGCCGTCGAACGGTTGAGCGTGTAAAAGTGAATCCCGCGAACCTGGCGGTCCAGCAGGTCGCGGCACTGCTCGGTCGCCCAGTGAATGCCCACGCGCCGCACGGCCTCCGGATCGCCGTTGGCCCGGTTGATCGCCCGCAGGAGCGGCGCGGGAAACCGCGTGCCCTGGGCCATGTCGGCCATGCGCATCATGCCTTGAACGGACGTGACGGGCATGATCCCGGCGACAATCGGAACACGGATCCCCGCCAGGCCGCAGCGGTCGCGGAAGTCGTAGAAGTCGTGGTTGTCGAAGAACAACTGGGTGCAGATGTAGTCGGCGCCGGCATCCACTTTAGCCCTGAGGTGCTCCATCTCCTTGACGCGGTTGGGCGTGGCGGGGTGGCCCTCGGGGTAGCCAGCCACGCCGATGCCGAAGCCGCGCTTGTCGGCGTGCGTGCCCGAGTCGTTGAACTTGCGGATGAAGCGCACCAGGTCCGTCGCGTACCGGAACGCGTCCTTGGACCGGTCCCAGCCATTGAGACTCTGCGGGATATCGCCGCCAAGAGCGATGATGTTGGAGATGCCGGCCGCGGCGTAGCGCTCCAGCAGACCGCGAATCTCGGGCTCCTGGTGGCAGACGCAGGTCAGGTGCGGGAACGGATCCAGGGGCGTGCTCTGGCGGAGGCGGACGACGAGGTCCTGCGTCAACTCGCGGGTCGAGCCGCCGGCGCCGTAGGTGACGGAGACGAAATGGGGTTTGAGCTTCTCGCACTCGGCGATGGTGGTGTAGAGCGCCTCGGCCGCCTCCTTCGTCTTCGGCGGGAAGAACTCGAAGGAGAAGGTGGTGGGGCTCTGGTTGAAGATGTCGCAGACGTGCATGGGGAAGGCGCGAGTCGTGTGCGAGGGCAGGAAGGAGGCAGGGCATTATCGGCAGAACAGGAGGACGGGACCGAGCCCAACCCATTATAGCCGTTTATCCGGATGAATGGATGATACTATCGGCGGCCGATTCGGCCACGCCGGCAGGCGGAGGGATCGGGTAGCCTCTGGCGGCATGACGGCCGTTCATACACCCACGGACCTTCCGCGGCGCATCGGATTCTGGGGCGCCTCCGGGATCATGGTCGGCATCATGATCGGCAGCGGGATCTTCCGCACGCCGGCGTCGATCGCCACCGAGATGGGCAGCCCGTGGTTGATCCTGACCCTCTGGGCCCTGGGCGGCGTGCTCTCGCTCTTCGGAGCCCTGACGTACGCGGAACTGGCGACGATGTACCCGCAGAGCGGCGGGGTGTACGTCTTCCTTCGCGAAGGCTTCGGACGCTGCACCGCGTTCGTATTCGGCTGGACGTACGTGCTCATCACCAAGCCGTTGGCCGCGGCGGGGATCGCCATCGTCTTCGGGGAGAATGTCAACCGCCTGCTGCACGTGGACTGGGATCCACGCATGGTCACGATCGCGGTGCTCATCCTGCTGACCGGGATCAACATCCTGGGAATGCGGCTGGGCAGCGGGGTGGCGGTGGTGCTGACGGCGATCAAGTTGGGCGCGCTGGCGGCGATCGTGGGGCTGGGCCTCGCCCTGCACGGCGACTCGGCGCACGTCCTTGCGGGCGCCGACGCCCCCAAGCCCTTCCTGTCGGCGCTCATGCCGGTGATGTTCCTGATCCTGTGGACGTACGACGGCTGGAGCGATGTGGGAGCCGTGGCGGGGGAAGTGACGGACCCGCAGCGCCGGCTGCCGCGGATCTACCTCGTCGGCACGATCGCGGTGACCGTGCTGTACGTGCTGGTCAACGCGGTCTACATGCTGTTCGTGCCGTTGGCCGAGATGCGAGGGCCGGAGATCCAGATGACCGGCTCGGTCGCCCCGGTGGTGATGGAGCGGCTGCTGGCCGGGATCGGCGGGGCAGGCATGGCGGCGACGGCGGGCGGGGTGATCGTGACGGCCATCATCCTGGTCTCGACGCTGGGATCGACGCACGGTTCGATCATCACGGGGGCGCGGGTGACATTCGCGCAGGCACGCGACGGGCTGCTCTTCTCCTTCCTCGCCCGCGTTCACCCGCGCTTCCAGACGCCAGCGGTGGCGCTGGTCGTGCAGATGGTGCTGTCCTGCACCGCCTGCTGGTTCGTCGAGACGTTCGAGGCGATGGCCGGCGGATTCGTGTTCACGATGTGGATCTTCTACGGCCTGGCCGCGGCGTCGATCTTCGTGCTGCGGGCGAAGCGCCCGGACGCCGTGCGCCCGTACCGGTGCTGGGGCTACCCGGTCGTGCCAGCCGTCTTTATCGCCTGCGCGGCAGGCATGACAACGCTGTCGATCTGGCAGAAGCCGAATGAAACGCTGCGGTGGTTGGGCGTGCTGGTGGCCGGAGTACCGGTGTACTTCGTCTGGCGACGGTGGGTCGGGGCGTATGACAACGGCGCGCCCAGCGCCTCAGGCGCCCCGCAGTAGCGTCCCTTAGGCGCCCCCCTCCCCTCCCCTGGCGCGCTGCCTGATCCACCGCTCGGCTTCGCGCACCGCCGCGTCGCCCCGGGCCTCGGCCTGTGGCGGCACGCCCCGGTCGGTGACGCTCTGCTGCACGCCGTCCTCGCGGAACATCACCGAGTCCAGCACCGCCAATCGCAGGATCCACCCCTGGCCGACGTCGATGGGACGGCCCAGCAGCGGGCGGCCCGCGGTCGGTTGGCCGATCACTCGGACGCGCCCGGCGGGCCCGGCGGTCGCACGCTCCAGGGCCCAGACGAGCATCTCGGACGTGGCGGACGTTCGCCTGGAGATCAGGACGGCGACCGGTCCGTCGTACCGCACGGGTGAGGGCGCGAGGACTACATCCGCCATGCCCGCGGCCTCGATCGCGGCTTCCGCGGGCGCGTAAGTTTCGGGCTCGCCCAGGTCCACGTGGGGCAGCTGGCCGACCTTGCCGCTGAGCACTTCGTCGCGATGCTCGGCGTCGAACAGCCGGCACACGCGGACAGGCTCGCTGATCAGCCACGCCGCGATGCGCAGGGCGCTCAGGTCCAGCCCCGGGGTCTGGCGCAGGTCGATGATCAGGCCGGCCGGGTCACGGTCGGCGACCGCGGCCATCGCCTGGTCCACCTCCTCGACGTCGAGCAACACGTCCGGCTTGAGCGTGGCGATGCCGGTCTTTTCATCAAAAGCCACGTGCACCGACTTGGGGGCATCCCCCGTCAGGCGCGCGACCTTCTCCCTCATCGCCGGATCCAGGTGCCGGTACAGCAGCGGCACCGGGAACTTGACCGCGTCGCGCCCGGCCACGACGGCGCCGAAGATGAACTCCAGATCGTCCCGCGCGATCCGGCCCGTGCCCTCCAACCGACTGAGGTACGAAGCGACTGGTTCCGATTGTCCCACCTCCCGGTCGAAGAGGCGGGTGCGGACCGTCTGCCCCACCGACCGCGCCAGGGCGGGGTAGTCGGTGACCGATTCGGTCGCGGCGTTGGCCGGCTCGAGGGTGATGATCGCCACGCAGCGGCCGTCGGGCAGGAGCACCTGTACGGGCTCGTCGGGGGACTTCATCCGCGTGCGCACGCCGATGCCCCTCATGCTGCCGACGCTGATCCACCCGTCGCCGGGGTTGCCATCCTTCCCCTCGCCCGGCATGGCGCTCTTCCAGGTGACGATGACGCCGTCGGGGAAGATCGACGGCGCGAAGAGCGGGCCGAAGAAGCCCGTGAGCCCGCCGATGAGCCGCCAGGCCACGCCCTGGCGGGTGTTGGCAGCGAACCCGATGGCCTGGTGGGCCGAGTTCGCCCGACCGGCCCGAACGTCGCGCTCGTCGTCCAGAAGCGGCTCGGCCGTCATCAGCCCGGAGAGACTCCCTGCAAACGACGAATGGACGGTCGCCCGGTACACCCCTTTCAGCGGCATGGTGAGCCGGCCCGACGGCTTGCCCACCATGGCCACTGTCGATGACGCGGCACATCCAAAGCCTGAGGCGGTCCATGCACCGGCCGCTGCCGCCACCAGAACTGCCGCCGCCGTCCGCCCTGTCAACGGGATCAGACCGAGCATTCCATTGCGCCGCACGCTCCGCTCCATCGTTTTCTCGCCCTTGTCTGGATTCATGCCGCCCGATCGATGAAGTCAATACCGGCTTCAGAATCCGAATCCCGAGCCCCGAAACCCGCCTCCCTATACTCCCCGCCCGCGCACTCCCCTATTCCTGCGAGACCCCCGATGTCCACGTCCGCTCCCGCTCCGGCCCATCCCTTCCAGCGCACCCACACCTGCGGCCAGCTGCGCGACGCCCATGTCGGGCAGACCGTGACCCTTGCCGGCTGGGTCAACTCCTACCGCGACCACGGCAACCTGATCTTCATCGACGTGCGCGACCGCTTCGGTATAACGCAACTGGTCTTCGACAAGGAGGAGGGCGCCCCCCAGGGAACACTCGACCGGGCCGATAAGCTGCGCAACGAGGACGTCATCACGGCCGACGGTGTCGTGCGCATCCGCAAGGGCGGGCCGAACGCGAAACTGGCGACCGGGAACGTCGAGGTCGTGGTACGGTCGCTCAAGGTCCTCAACAAGACCGACAACCCGCCCTTCCTGCCCGACGACCTGTCGCAGTTGCCCAACGAAGAGATCCGGCTGCGCCACCGGTACCTGGACCTGCGCCGGCCGCGCATGCAGCAGATCCTGGCGGCGCGCCACCGCGTGACCAAGGTGGTGCGCGACTACTTCGACGAGAACGGGTTCCTGGAGATCGAGACGCCGATCCTCTACAAGTCGACGCCCGAGGGGGCCAGGGAGTTCCTGGTGCCGTCGCGACTGCAGCCGGGGGAGTGGTACGCGCTGCCCCAGTCGCCCCAGTTGTTCAAGCAGATCCTGATGATCAGCGGGTGCGACCGGTACATGCAGATCTGCCGGTGCTTCCGCGACGAGGACCCGCGTGCCGACCGTCAGGCCGAGTTCAGCCAGATCGACGTCGAGATGTCCTTCGTGCAGCGCGAGGACGTCATGGAGGTGATGGAGGGGTTCGTGCGTCGGCTGTGGAAGTCGATCCTGGGCCACGACGTGCCGCCGATCACGCGACTGACCTACCGCGAGGCGCTGGAGCGCTTCGGCATCGACCGGCCGGACACGCGCTACAGCCTGGAGATCGCCGATATCTCCGACCTGGCGGCCCGCACCGACTTCAGGGTCTTCCTGGAAGCCCTGGGCCAGGGGGCCGATCGTCCGCGGTTTTCCTCCAAGCGCGGCGTGGTCAAGGCGATCCGCATACCAGGTGGAGCCGAGAAACTGACGCGCAAGGTCACGGACGGGTACTCCGAGTTCGTCAAGGGATTCGGCGCCGGCGGCGTGCCTGTCGTGAAGGTGACGGCCAACGGCTTGGAGACCGGCATCGCCAAGTTCCTCGAGCCCATCAAGGCCGAACTGACCACGCGCCTGGGGCTGGCGCCCGGCGACACCGTTCTCTTCGCGGCCGACACCTACGCGGTGGCGACCAAGGCCCTGGGGGAACTGCGCCAGAGAGTGGCCCGCGACATGGGCCTGGTGCCCGAGTGGGGCAAGGCGTGGAACTTCCTGTGGGTCATCGACTTCCCCATGTTCGAGCGCAACAAGGAGACCGGCAAGTGGGTGGCCATGCACCACCCCTTCACCGCCCCGCGCGCCGACCAGCAGGCCGCGTTCGTCGCGGCCGACGAGGGCGACGAAGAGGCGACCGCGTCCATCGAGTCGGCCGGGTACGACATCGTGGTCAACGGCTCGGAGATCGCGGGGGGCTCGATCCGCATCCACGACCCGGCGGTGCAGTCCAAGGTCTTCTCGTTGCTCGGCCTGACGCCCGAGCAGGCGCAGGAGAAGTTCTCGTTCCTGCTCGAGGCGCTGCGGTTCGGCGCCCCCCCCCACGGCGGGATCGCCTTCGGGCTCGACCGCCTGATCATGCACCTGTGCGGGACGGACAACATCCGCGACGTGATCGCGTTCCCCAAGACGCAGACCGGCGCGGACCTGATGACCCAGGCGCCCAGCCCGGTGACCGACGAGCAGCTCAAGGAGCTGCACGTCAGGAGCACGTGGGAAGGGAAGAAGCAATAGGCCGTCGGAGAGATACGGGAGAGGGCGCGCATGAACAAAGAGACGATTCAGAAGCGGATCAAGGAGTTCCCGTTCTGGTACCACAAGATCAAGCTGCCAACCGATGAGGGAGGCACAATCGTGACCCCGGGGTGGGCGCCCCTCGACGCCGGCCTGTACGGGATCCCCGTGGACCTGACGGGAAAGCGCGTGCTGGACGTCGGGGCCTGGGACGGCTTCTGGACGTTCGAGGCCCTGCGGCGCGGGGCCAAGGAGGCCGTTGCGATCGACGATTTCTCGGATTACCTGGGCCATCTGCGCACCGATCAGCGGAAGGCATGGGCCACGTTCGACCTCTGCCGCGAGGCCCTGGGGCACAGCGAGGACCGGTGCAAGCGGATCGAGATGACGGTGTACGACGTGAGCGAGGCCCGGCTCGGCCGGTTCGACG
>JBGPGM010000039.1:0-9847 GCA_041483855.1 Phycisphaerae bacterium
AGTGCGGTGGCGGCGCCGATCTGCCAGTAGAAGCCGTTGAGGACCTCCTGGCGCGACTGGCCGATCATGATCCCCCAGCTGGCCCCGTTCTTGACGCCCAGGCCCAGGAAGGTCAGGATGACCTCGGTCTTGACCGCGGCGATGAACAGCAGCGAGAAGTTGATCAGCATCAGGTGCGCCGTGTTTGGGATGACGTGGCGCAGTAGGATGTAGAGGCGTCCGAACCCGATGGCGGTGGCGGCTTGGACGTACTCGAGTTCCTTGATCTTGAGGACCTCGCCGCGGATGACGCGGCAGGGGCCGATCCAGAACGTCAGCGAGAGCGCGGCGTACAGCGGCACGAGTTCGTCGGAGAACTGCCTGCCCAGGAAGATGTACGCCAGCAGGCTCAGCAGCACCAGTTCCGGGATCGACGAGAAGGTGGAGTAGAGCCAGGTGACGGCGTGATCGACCCAACCGCCGAAGAACGCGGCCGCGCCGCCCAGTAGCGTCCCGATCGCCACGGCCGACAGGCTCACGACCAGGCCTACCTGGAGCGCGATGCGGATCGAGTAGATGGCGCGCACCGAGATGGAGCGGCCCTGGCGGTCGATCCCCAGCAGGGTCCGGGACCGATAGATGCGCCCGTTCCAGCCGTCGGGGATGGGCCAGAGACGGCGCGTGAGCGACTCCAGTTCATCGAGCTTCGTCTCGGCCGCGGCTTGGGCTTGGGCGAGATCCCCGGCGGTCATGATCGGCGGGGCGCCGGGCTCAAACTTCGCCTCTTCGGCGTCCGGCGCGGCCGGGGCGGTGTGCTGCCTGGCGGCGTTGTCGAGGCGGTTCTTGGCCGCGTCGACGCGGTCGATCCTTCCCTCCACCTGATCGCCGAGGTCGCCCGCGTCGCCCACGAGGCTGCGGAGTTGAGTGGCCGGCAGGTCGGCGGGGCGGAGTTCGGCCAAGGCCAGTTCGTCGAGCGCGGCCTTCGGGTCGGCGCGTCGGAGAGCGGATTCGATCCGCTCGGCGAAGAACCGACAGTAGCGGAGGCGCTGCTCGGGCGTCGGCCTCTCGAGCCAGCCCGGCACCTCGTTCGGCCCGACGCGTTCATCGGTGTCCTGCCGCGACAGCAGGCCGGCGATGCACGCGACGCCGACGGCCAGGTACGCGAGGATCACCGCCAGGGCGCCCAGGGCCGTGCGGTTCTGCCGGAACTTGCGGAACGGACGGGAGGCGAGGAATCGTCGGGCGAGGCGCATCATGACAGGCGCACCCGGGGATCCACCAGGGCGTACAGCACGTCGGTGAGGATGTTGCTGACGATGAACAGGGCCGCGAAGATCGCGGTGAACGCCTGGATGACGGGGAAGTCCTTGTGGGCGATTGCCTCGATCATGGTCTTGCCCATGCCGGGGATGTTGAAGTAGTACTCCAGCAGGATCGACCCCTCGATGAGGAATGGAAGGGTGATCATGACGCGCGTGATGATGGGGATCATGGCGTTCTTGAGCATGTGGACGAACATGATCTTGGTCTTGGAGGCGCCCTTGGCCTTGGCCGTGGCGATGTAGTCACGGTTGCACTCCTCGACCATCACGGCCCGGTAGTAGCGGGTGTCGTAGCCGACCGCGACGACCACGCCGATGAGCACCGGCAGCAGACAGTAATGGGCCCAGTGCGTCAGGCCCGGCTGGTACCCCTCGACGGCGAACAGCTCGTGCCCGAGGCGCTTGTTGAGCAGGTAGGCCCCGACATACTGGCCCAGGATGATGTACACCACGTAGCTGATGCTCATGCCCAGGACTGCCAGGAGCATGAGCAGCCGGTCGGCCGCCCGGCCGCGGAAGTAGGAGGCGATCAGGCCGATGCAGATGGCGATGACGCTGGTCAGGGCCAGGTCGGGGATAGTGATGGAGAGCGTGGGGATGATGGCCTTGCGGAGCATCTCGCCGACGGTCTCGGTCTGGCGGTCCCAACTGCGGGTCTTGCCGAAGTCGAGGGTGCTCACCTGGGCCAGGAAGCGGCCGAACTGGACGGCAAAGGGCCGGTCCAGGCCCATCTCGCGGGCCATGGTGGCGTGGCGCTGCTCGGCCTCGGCGCGGCCGCGGGTCTTGCCAAGGTAGGCCCAGACGGGGTCGTTGATCCGCAGCGAGCCCATGACGATCAGGACGATCCCCAGGTAGACGGGGATGTTGTAGAGGAGTTTGCGAAGGACGTAGGCGTACATGGGGAGGAAGGGACAAAGAGACAGGGGGACCATGGGACAGAATGGACGCGACCGGTCACCGATGGCCCGCGGGCACGTGACCGAGTTGTTCGACTGTCTCCCGGTGTCCCGCCGTCCCTGTGTTCCTATTGGCCCTTTCTCTTCGAGTCATCGACATCCAGGTACCTGTACCACGTCCAGAAGTCTTCCGTGGGCTTGAGGTTCTTGAGCCACGGGTTGACCAGGTAGAACCGAGTGCGGTCCATCGAGCCGGTGAACGGCACATCCTCGATGATCATGTCACGCATCCTCTCGTACAGCGCCGTCCGCTCGGGCCCGGGCGGGATGACCTGCGCCTGCAGGTACAGCGCGTCGTAGTCGGCCCGCTTGTAGTTGAACGAGTTGGACCCCGGCGCCTCGTTGGGGCCGTAGAACAGGGCCAGGTTGTTCTCGCCGTCCGGGTAGTCCGACGCCCAGGCGAACGAGAACGTCGGGCAACTCTTGCGGTTGACGCGCTCGATCAGTTCAGAGAAGTCCACCAGCAGCACGTTCAACCGCACGCCGACCGACGCGAGTTGGCGCTTGCGCATCTCGCTCTGCTCCTGGCTGTTGCCGCCGCGGCTCGTGTAGTAGTCGATCGGCGGGAGCCCGCGTCCCTCGGGGAAGCCGGCCTTGGCCAGCAGGGCCCTGGCGCGGTCCAGGTCGGGCCCACGGTAACTGTGCGGCGCCTTGCCGTCTTTGGGGTAGCCGTCGAGCCCGGGCGGGATGGGGCCGTCGTACACCACGCAGATGCCGTTGTAGAAGGACTGGTTGATCTCCTCGTAGTCCAGGGCGAGCGAGATGGCCTGGCGCAGCGCCCTTTTCTCCGGCGTATACCCGCCGACCAGGGAATCCTCCATGTTGAAGCCGTCGAAGATGAAGTCGAGGAGCAGCTTGGAGTGGGCGATGATGCCATCGTTGCGGTACTTGGGCTGGAGCCTCCTGGTGCGCTTGTTGAACGCGTCCCCGAAGTTCTCCGAGGGGACCTCGGTGTAGCCGATGCGCCCCTCCAGGAACTTGAGCCACATCGGCGAGTCCTCGACGAACATCGTGAACTCGATGCGGTCGGCGATGGGCAGGCGCGTGCCGGCGGGCTTGCCGAAGCCCTCGGCCTTGAGGGCCTCGTCGCATTCGGTGGGGTAGACGTCCGCGTGGTAGGTGGGGCTGCGCTTGAGCGACAGGCTCTTGCCCGGCTCCCAGAGGTCCAGGATGAACGGCCCCGTGCCCACGGGGTGCTTGCCCAGGTCCACGCCGTACTTGAGCACGGCCTCGCGGGCGACCGCGGCGGTCTGGAACATGGCCAGTTTGTAGATGAACTGCTGGATCGGCCGGGTCAGGACGACCTCGAACTCCTGGTCGTTGATGGTCTTCAGCCCCGACACCGGGGCGTCGTAGTCGAACTTGCCCCCCTTGGCAGCCGCGGCATTCTGGGCGTTGCGGTAGTCGTCGAACCCGGCAATCTGGTTCTCGAAGAGCCACCAGGCCTTGGGTTGGTTCGAGTCGTCGGCCTGTCGTTTCCAGGAGAAGAAGATGTCGGAGGACCTGACGGGCCGCCCCTTGCCGCCGGTGAAGCACGGATCGTCCGCGAAACGCACGTCCGGCCTGAGCTTGCAGTGGAACGCGAGGCCGTCTGCGGAGATCGTGGGCATTTCGGCCAGCAGCAGCGGCTCGAGCACCTGGCCGGGGCTCTTGATGATCTCGGGGCGGATGAGGTACTTGTACTCCAGCAGCGTCTCGTAGAACTGCGAGCAGGCAACGTTGTCGTAGACGGTCGAGCCACGCACCGGGTCCAGCGACTTAGGCCCGTCGGTGCGGATCGGCAGTTGAATGACCTTGAGCGGCTCGTCCGCGCCGAGCTGGGCCAAGGACGATGGGGCCAGGACCATGCCGAGCACTGCCGCGGCGGGCGCAGCGAGGCGAGCAAGAGCGAAACTGCGGGGCAGGATAGTCGTAGCGGGCATCAGGGCAACCTCCTTGGCGGGCGCCGGTGCGCAACCGCATCGCCCCGATCGGGCTCGAGCCGGCCCCACCCGGCAGCGCAGCCCCTCACGAGCCGCTCCCCATGCCTCCGGTCCCCCCTCCCCAACTGCGAATGGGCGGATCGTAGGGGAACCCCGGGAGGGACTCAAACCGATGGCCCTTCGGACCATGATCCACCGCCGCACGGGGGCGGATCCTGACGCCACCGTGACAAAATAGCCGCCCGGGCGAGAGCCCAGGCGGCGTTAATGACAGCGGCACGCCCTTGGGAGTGCCCCTACTTTCCCCTGACGGTGATGTCGATGCCGGCGTTGCTGGTCTTGGCGGTTGATTCCTGACCGCCCTCGCCCAGGGTGACCACGGAGGCGGTCTCGCCGTGCGCAGGGTTCCTCACGGCGGTGCTCGGGCTGACGCGGACCCGGCCGTTGCTCGTCTTGGCCGTCAGTTGACCCTTGAACCCCGCGCCGACTTCGATTCGCACGCTCCCGTTGGAGGTCACGATCCGCACCGGGCCCGGCGCGGCGTCGGTCATCCGCACGTCGACCTTGCCGTTCGACGTGTCGGCACTGACCGCCCCGGGGGCATCCACGATCTCGATGTGCCCGTTGCGCGTCACGGCCGTGATATCGCCGCCGGGACCCGAAACGATGATGCCGGCGTTCGACGTGTGGGCATCGACGTTGCCCGCCTGATGCCCGGCCGTGATCGACGCGTTGGACGACCTGAGGACGGCGTCCCCTGTCAGCCCATTGACGGAGACGGGCCCGTTGCTCGTGTTGATGGTCACGCCTTTGGCGTCGGGGATGCTGATGTCGAAGGAGCACCCCTCGCTGCCGCGACGGCCGTCCGCCGGCCAGTCGATGCCGATCGAGAGGGTCCCGTCAGCCTTGCGTTCTGCCACGACCTTCGTGGCCGCGAGGCGTTCGGCGGTCTCGGCACGCAGGGCGGCCTTGACGCTGACCTCCTGGCCGGGGCTGGCGGCGGTGACGTGGACGGCTCCGTTGGCGGTGGTGACGGCGAGCGGCATGCCCGCCGAGTGGGCGACGTTCACCTGCCGGGTCTCCTCGACCAGCGTGAGCGATCCCAGGCAGCCGTCCAAACAGAGCGGCACAACAGCGCCGACGAGCGTCAGAGCCAGCCGCCGCAGACCAATCGATGTGCACGTAACCATGGCAACCTCCAAGCCCCGCCCGGCCCGCACCCCGAGCGACTCTTTGGGACTGCCGCACGCCTGCTTTCACGAGCCCCCAAAGCCCCTCGATCATCTCCGGACCCATGTCGAATCGCAAGCCGGGCGCGGCGCTCCTGCCCGGAGAGCCCCGATGGCACATCTTCTTCTTGCCCATTCTGCTGGCGATACGGACCGTGCCCTCATTCGCCCCAGTCTGGATGTGCATCGACCGCGCCGGTCTGGTAGACGGTGCAGTCACGCCCGTGCCGGGCGCGGTAACCGACTCGGAGCGCCTCGGCGAGCCGCGCGGCCGCCTCCGGCCGGACCAGCGCGACGGCGCAGCCACCGAAACCGCCGCCGGTCATCCGGGCGCCGTAGACGCCGTCCGCCGCGGACGCGATCTCGACGAGCGTGTCCAGTTCGTCGCAGGAGACGCGGTAGTCATCCCTCAGCGACCGGTGCGAATCCGCCAAAATCCTGCCGAACTCGACGAGCGCGTCTTCCCACGTTCGGGCCGCCCGGCCCGCGCCGTGCGCCGCCCGCAGCGCGCCGACGGCCCGCAATGTCCGCTCGTTCTCCGCCACGACGTGCCGAGCGCATCGGTGCTGTTCGTCGCTCAGTTTCCCGGTGCAGGCCGCCACCAGCGACGCGGTCGCCTCTCGGAGCGAGGCCAGGCCCATCGCCCTGGCCGCGGCCTCGCAGACGGCACGCCGGGCCGTGTACTGGCCGCTGGCGAGGTCGTGCTTGACGTTGGTGTCGGCGATGACGACGACGGCGCGCCCGCCGGCGCCCGCGCCATGTTGCGGCGGCATGGGGACGTGTTCGGCGGCGAGGGAGCGGCAGTCGAGCAGAATCGCGTGCCCTTGACGCCCGTGCTCGGAGATGAACTGATCCATGATCCCGCAGGGCACTCCGGCGTACTCGTGCTCGGCCGCCTGGCACAGTCGGACCCGCTCCATGGCCTCCAGCCGCTCCCCCGAGGCCTCCTCAAGCAGGCGGGCCACGGCCATCTCCAGCGCGGCGGAACTGCTGAGCCCTGCTCCCATCGGAACCGAACTTGCGACCGCGATATCGAGTGACCGCACCGGCCGCTCGGCGCGCCCGGCCAAACGCCCGGCCCGCCGTTGGAACAACGCCATCACGCCCGCGACGTAGTTGGCCCATGGCCTGCCCAGTGCCCGTACTGCCGCCGGCTCCGGTACGGGCTCAAAGGCGACTTGCACCTGCTCATCCAGGTCCGCCGCCAGCAGCCGGCTGCGGGCCGGATCACCGCCCGGAGCGCCGACGGCGACGCAGTAGCGGTTGATCGCGACGGGCAGCACGAAGCCGTCGTTGTAATCGGTGTGCTCGCCGATGAGGTTGACCCGCCCCGGCGCGCCGGCGACGGATTGCGCGGCGTGACCGAATGCCCGCTCGAATGCGGCGCACGCGCGCTGGCGCACCTGGCCCGCGCTCGGCGCATCCGCGATCGCATTCACGATCCGCCCGCTCCGGGCACGCCCGCGCCGGCGTGCCCCGACCCGACCCACGCCGACAGCGCCATCCCCAGTTCCACCAACGCCCACAGGACAAAGTGCGCCAGCACGATCAGCAGCCCCGTGATCCGGTCCTTGCGGAACAGCAGCATCACCAACCCCCAATACGCCGCGCCGGCCAGCACCCACACCAACGCCCGCCACGCGACATAGTCGAAGATGTACAGGCGGTGAACCAACTGGAACGCGGCGAAGGCGACGAAGATCCTCGTGGCCGCCAGGTCCACGCGTCCGATCCGTTGCTCGCAGATCCGCGCCGCCACCAGGACGGCCACCACGCCTGTGCCCGTGTGCAACGCCGTCTCGTACAGCGCCAGGGCCACCTGCGCCGCCGTGTGCCAGAACGTGTGCGGCGGCATGTACGCGGCCGCGGCGACCATGGCACCCATGGTCAGGACCCCGCCGATCGCCGTCAGCACTCGCGGACTCGGACCACCGGGCGTGACGAACAGCACAGGCTCCTCCGGCGCGGCCTTCACGTCGACGCCGGTCTCGGGGGTCCGCACCACCTTGGCCTTGAGGTCGTAGCCGCATTTGAGGCACACCACCGCGTCCGGCTCGAGCTGGGCGTGGCAGTTGGGGCACTCATCCTCGGCCAGTTCGAGGATCGGGCGCGCCTCCAGCCTGGGCTTCTTCTCGGCCTCGCCGGCGAGCGACGACGCGCCCGCGTACCCGCTCTCAGGCTTGGGCGCGCCGTCCGGCTCCAACGGAATCTGCCCGGGCTGCTGGCTCATGGTCGGTATCCCCGTCCGCGGTGCGCCGGGCACGCCCTCGGCGATGCCCATCCGGCCCCACGCCTGAAGGATACGGGCCTTGCCGGTGAAGGGCGGCCTGAACCGGCCCACGCAACCGGTACACTCCCGCCATGACCCAGGCATTCGACCCCGACGCGGCCGCGAGTCCCGGATCGGGGATCTTCGGCCTTCCGCACACGTACGCCGACGCGGGGATCATCCTCGTGCCGGCGCCCTTTGACGCCACGGCGTCGTACGGGGCGGGCGCCTCGCGCGGGCCTGCGGCGATCCGTCAGGCGTCGGCGCAGGTGGACCTGTACGACATGCAGTTCGGCCACATCTACCGCGCCGGCATCTTCATGTTGCCGGAGGATGAGAGGATCCACCGTGAATCAGCCGCGGCACGGACGCTGGCCGAGCCGATCATCGCCCGTGGCGGGGCAGGGCCGGACGACGCGGCCGCCGTCGAGCGGATCAACGGTGCGGGCCAGGTGGTGAACACGATCACGCACGAGGCGTTCCGATCGATCCTGGAGGCGGGCAAGGCGCCGGGGCTGGTGGGCGGGGACCACTCGACGCCATTTGGCCCGATCCGAGCGTGCGCCGAGCACGTCGCCATGTCGCACCCGGAGGGTCTCGGGGTGCTGCACCTGGATGCGCACATGGACCTGCGCGACGCCTTCGAGGGGTTCACCTGGTCGCACGCGTCGATCATGCGGAACGTGCTGGAGCGGATTCCGGGGGTGACCCGCCTGGTTCAGATCGGCCTGCGGGATTACGGGCACGGGGAACTCGGCTACGCCAAGGTGCAGGCGGATCGAGTGCACACCCACTTCGACCTGGACTGGGCCAAGCGGCGGGACGGCGACCAGGCGGGCACGCGCACCTCGTTCGGCGCCCTATGCAGACAGGCCGTCGCGCCGCTGCCGGAACAGGTGTACGTCTCGTTCGACATCGACGCGCTGGATCCGTCGCTGTGCCCGCACACGGGCACGCCCGTGCCCGGCGGGCTGACATTCAATCAGGCGTGCGTGCTGCTGGAGACGGTCGCCAAATCCGGGCGCAAAGTCGTCGGCTTCGACCTGGTGGAGGTCACGCCCGACCCGGACGAAGCCGAGCCGGATTGGGATGCCAACGTCGGGGCCCGGATCCTCTACAAACTGTGCGGGCTGGTCCGGTGAGCGGGCGCTCCGGGCACGGCCTCAGGCCGCCGCGGTCGCCGCCGCCGCGCGGGTGTGCTTGTTGGAGACCTGCACCAGCTCGTCGAAGAGCTTGGGGTCCTCGATGGCCAGCTGGCTGAGCATCTTGCGGTTGAGCGCGATGCCGACCATCTTCAGGCCGTTGATGAACCGGCTGTAGCGCGTGCCCCGCATGTGGCACGCGGCGGTGATGCGCGTGATCCACAGCGACCGCATGTCGCGCTTTCGCGTCCGCCGGTCGCGGTAAGCGTAGCAGCCGGCGCGGATGATCGCGTCCAGGGCGCGGTACTTGTGCAGGTGGTTGACGCCGTAGTAGCCCCGGGCTTCGCGCAGGATGCGCTTGCGGGCTTGAGTTCTAGCCGCTCCCTTGCGGACGCGTGGCATGTCCTGTCTCCATCGTTGCGTCCGTACGGGGCGGCCTCGGGGGGGTGAGAACCGGCTTAGGGCCCGACGGACAAGCTGTGATATCACTCTGGGGATCGAAAAAACTCTGGACGGGCGATCATTTGCCCCGCTTGGACGGCGCGGGCTTGCGGGCAACGGGCTTGGTCGCGGAAGATTCGGCCGCGGCCGCCTTGGCGGCCCGGCGCTGCTCCGGCGACGGGCTGCGCCGGATGGCAGTCAGGGGCTGATCGCGCCCGCGCAGACGGCGGTAGAGCAGTTTTTCGAGCCGCTTGGCCTCGGGGTTGGACATGTACTTGTCCTGGCGGAGGCGGCGCAGCCGCTTGCCGCTCTTGTGCGAGCGGAGGTGCTTGCCGTACGCCCGGTTGTGCCGCACCAGGCCGGACTTGGTGATCTTCATCCGCTTGAGGATGCCCTTGTGGCTCTTGTTCTTGGGCATGGTGCCGACGCTCCGATCCGCCGGTGGCTCCGGCTTGGCTGCGACCCTCTCGCTCAACGAGGCAGGCCCCGCCCTCCCCACTTCCCCGACCCCCCAGTTCTCCGCCCCCGAACCGCTCCCGAACGCCGATCACAGGCCGCAAACGATAGCCCCCCCACCGCCCGCGAAG
>JBGPGM010000040.1:0-9812 GCA_041483855.1 Phycisphaerae bacterium
ATCTGCTGCGCCTGCTGAACCTCGTTCACGAAGTGGACGCGGTCTGGATCGCATCCTGGCCGCTGATCCTCATCGCCGTCGTCGCCGGCCTGCTCGTCACCACGCGCCTGGACCGCTGGGGCGCGGTCGCCGCGGCGACCGACTCCGATCCCGGCGCGCCGGGACGCTCGGGGCGGGCCCCGAGCGGCGCGACCGTCCTGCGCTGGACCGCCTCCGTCATCGCGCCGTTCCTCCTCTTCGTCTACAACCTGCGACAGCCCCCCAGCGGCCCGACCTTCGAGGCCGCCTCTCGCCTGCTCTCCAACTTCTGGCGCGACAGCGGCGCGGCCGTCGCCGCCAGCCTGCGCACCAGCGCCGCAGTCGGCCTGGCCGGGGCCGCTGTCACTGCCGCCACCTGGTTCGGCCTGTCCGACGCCCGTCGCTCCCCGCTCGCCCGCGGCGCGGCCAGATGGTCCCTCCGGATCCTGTTGATCGCCGCCCTCATCCCCGGCGTGCTGGTCGGCTCCGTGACCGATCATGCCTGGAACGCCTACGGCTGGTCGCGCTGGGTCGCCGACTCCTCCATCATCGTCGTCCTCGCCCACCTGGCCCGCTTCGGGTTTGTCGGCAGCCTTGTCGGCTGGTGGTTGGCCCGCCTGGAGCCGCCCCAGCAGCGCGACCTGCGCCTCGTCGATGGCGCCGACACCGTCCGCGGCTGGCTCGCCGTCTGCGTCGCCCCCCACGCGGGCGCACTCCTCGGCGCCGCCCTCGCCATGGGAGCCCTTTCCTTCCACGAGATCGAGTGCACCGTCCTGCTCCAGGTTCCCGGCGTCGACAGTCTCGCCCAGCAGGTCCTCGAGCACCTCCACTACGCCCGCGACGACCGCCTCGCCGCGGCCGCCGTCAGCCTCCTGGCCGCCGGGGTCGCCGTCGCTTACGCCGCGGCCACACTGCTCTCTCTCGGCGCTGGGCGCGATGCGTCCGACACCGCCCGATCCGGGCCACCGCCGGCCCCGTATGCTCCTGTAGGCTGACAGGCCTGCGCGGCCGCTTTCCCCGCAACGCCTGCCCCCCATCGGGGTTTACCTTGCATGGACCTGGGTGAGTCCGAGAGCACGAGCCGATCCCCGCACCCGGCTGTGCGAACGCGGCTCGTCGGGCTGGCCCTGCTCGCTTCGGCGCCTCTAGGCATCTCCGGTTGCGACCGCCCACTGCCGCGCGGCGAGCCGATCCCGGTCACCGCCACCCTGGGCAGCCTCGGCGACACGCCCGGGCGCTTCGCCTGCCCGCGGGCGATGGACCCCGACGGCGACTTCCTTTGGGTGATCGACCGCTCGGCGCGCGTGCAGCGGATCGACCCCCGCACCGGCCTGTGTACCGCCCTCTGGCACATGCCCGACTCGGCCAATGGCAAGCCCGTCGGGTTCACCGTCGCCCCGGGCCCGGCCAGGTTGCCCGAAGGCGCGACCCTGCCCCCCGGCGCCGCACCACCATTGCAGAGCAACCTCCTCTACATCGCCGACACGCACTACAACCGCGTGATGGTCTACAGGCCGCCTCCTCCCCCGCCCGCCAAGCCCGGTCGCGCCCCAGCCCCCGATCTGGACGCCCCCGCCCGGGAGTTGACCCCCGACCTGGTCGCCAAGTTCGGCGCCTACGGCACCGGCCCGGGGCAGTTCATCTACCCCACCGACGTGGCCGTCCTGATGTCCGCCGACGGCACGCGCGTCGAGCGGATCTACGTCAGCGAGTATGGCGGCAACGACCGGATCAGCGTCTTCGATGCCTCGTACAACTTCCTCTTCTCCTTCGGCTCCCCCGGCGGCAGCGCCGACCCCGAGCACATCCAGTTCGACCGTCCGCAGTCGCTGGCCATCGACGACAGCGTTCAGGGGGCTGGCGAGAGGGGCGGCAAGCCGGAACTGATCGTCACCGACTCGCGCAACCATCGCATCGGGCGCTTCACCCTCGAGGGCCGGCTCATCGCCTGGCTCGGCTCCCCGGCGGCCGCGGGCGACGGCCTGGGCCAGTTCCGCTACCCCTACGGCCTCGCCCTGCTGCACGACGGCACCGCGCTGATCGCCGAGTACGGCAACAACCGCGTGCAACGCATCGACCTGAAAACCGGACAAGGCCTGGGCGCCTGGGGCGTCGCCGGGCGCGGCGACGGCCAGATGGCCACCCCCTGGGCCATCGCGGTCATCGGCGCCACCACGTACGTCCTCGACACCGGTAACAACCGTATCCTCGCCTTCCCCACGCCCATGCGCCGTCGCCCCACTTGATTGCCGAGCCATCCCGTCGTCTCCTCCTCCTGCTTGCTGCCCCCCGTGACCCTCGCCTCCATCCATCTCGGCCCAATCCAGTTCGAGCAGCCCATCTGGTTGCTGCTGATACCCATCGCCGGCGCGCTGGCGGTGTGGATGGCCAGGTCGAGCCTGTCGGGCCTCGGCACCGTGACCCGGCGCGTCGCCCTGGTCGTCCGCCTGATTGTCATCGCCCTGCTCGCCGGCGGCGTGGCGCGCCCGCACTGGCGCCGCGAGGCCAAGAACGTGACCGTCACCGTCATCCTCGACGCCAGCAAGTCCGTCCCCACCAATCTCCAGGCCCAGGCCGAGCAATACATTCAGGAGGCCTCCAAGAAACACGAGCAGGGCGACCTCATCGCCCGCATCACCGTCGCACGCGAGGCCTTCGTCCAAGCTCTGCCCGGCCGCCCCGAGGACACGCCCGACACGCAGCACGTCGGCGCCACCGACGCGACAAACCTGGCCGAAGGGGGCCGCCTGGGCATGGCCGTCATGCCCCCGGACACCGCCAACCGCCTCCTCATCGCCAGCGACGGCAACGAGACGCAGGGCAGCCTGCTGTCCCTCGCCAGCGCCGCCAAGGCCGCGCACGTCCCCGTCGACGTCTATCTGCTCCGGTACTCCTACGACCGCGAGGTGATCAATGACCGCCTCGTCGCCCCCGCCACCGCCCGCATGGGCCAGAACGTCAACCTGCGCGTGCTCGTCACCGCCACCAAGCCCGCCGTCGGCCGCCTCAACGTCACCATCAACGGCCAACCTGTCGACCTGGATCCGACCAGCGACGCCCTGGGCATGTACGTCAAGCTCGAGCAGGGCACCAACGCCCTGGTCGTCCCCGTCACCCTCCCCGTCGCCGGCCCCCAGCAGTTCGACTCCATCTTCGAGCCCCTGCCCGACCAGAACGGCGTCATCGGCGACTCCATCATCGAGAACAACCGCTCCAGCGCGGTCACCTTCGTCAGCGGGCGCGGGCGCGTGCTCGTCCTGGCCTCCAAGCCCGAGGAAGCCGGGCCGCTGCTGCATGCCATGAACGAGGCGCGCATCGAGACGGTCCTCAAGCCACCCGCCAAGGGGCCGCAATCGCTGATCGAACTGGGCCAGTACGACGCCGTGGTCATGGTCAACACACCCGCGTACGACTTCAGCCAGCAGCAGCAGGAGGACCTCAAGTCCTACGTCCACGACGTCGGCGGCGGGCTGGTGATGATCGGCGGCCCCGACGCCTTCGGCGCCGGCGGCTGGATCGGCTCGCCGCTGGCCGATGCGCTGCCCGTCAAGCTCGACCCGCCGCAGAAGCGCCAGATGCCGCGCGGGGCGCTCGTGCTCGTCATGCACTCGTGCGAGATGCCCAACGGCAACTACTGGGGCAAGCAGACCGCCCTGGCCGCGGTGGACGCCCTCTCCCGCCTCGATATGGCGGGCGTGATCGAGTACAACTACGGCAAGGGCGAGACGTGGGTCCACCCGCTGAGCGAGGTGGGCAACAAGGCCGCGATCCATCGGGCCATCAACAGCCTGATCTTCGGCGATGCCCCTTCGTTCCAGAACTTCCTGACCCTGGCGATCACCGACCTGGAGAAGGTCTCCGCCGGCCAGAAGCACGTCATCGTCATCTCCGACGGCGATCCCCAGCCCCCCTCCGCCCAACTTATCCAGCGCTACGTCAACGCCAAGGTCTCCATCTCCACCGTTTCGGTCTTCCCGCACGGCGGCCTGTCGCTCGGCTCCGGGATGCGGACCATGGCGCTGCAGACGGGCGGCAACTACTACGACATCACCCAGAACAACCAGCTCAACAGCCTCCCCAAGATCTTCATCAAGGAGGCCCAGACCGTCCGCCGCTCCCTCATCTGGGAGGGCACCGCCTTCTCCCCCGCCGTCACCGGCATCCCCATCGAGAGCATGCGCGGCGTCCGAACGGTGCCTCCCCTGACCGGCTACGTCGTCACCGCCGAACGCGAGGGACTGGCCGAGGTCCTCCTGCGCGGCCAGGAGAACGACCCCGTCATGGCCGTCTGGCAGTTCGGTCTGGGGCGCGCCATCGCCTTCACCTCCGACGCCACCACCCGCTGGGACGAGGCGTGGGTCGCCTGGCCGCAGTTCCGCGCCTTCTGGGAGCAGCACCTGCGCTGGGCCATGCGCCCGAGCGGCTCGGCGGACGTGCGCGTGATCACCGAGGACCTGGGCGACCGAACCCGCGTCGTCGTCGAGGCCCTGGACCCCTCCGGCCAGCGTCTGTCTTTCCTGCGCTGGCGCGGCGCCGTCGTCGGGCCGGACAACACGCCTCAGCCGATCGGCCTCCGCCAGTTTGGCCCGGGGCAGTACGAGGCTTTCTTCGACTCCGCCCGCGCCGGCAGCTACATGCTCAACTTCCGCTACATCGGCCCGCCCCCCGAGGGCGGCGACGCCAAGCCCGTCGAGGGGAGCATCCAGGCCGCGGTAACGCGCCCCTTCGCCGACGAGTTCCGCTCCCTCAAGGACAACTCGGCCCTGCTGCGCCAGGTCGCGACGCTCACCGGCGGGCGCGTCCTGGACTCCGACCCGCGGCTGGCCAACCTCTGGTCCCGCGAGAACCTCACCATGCCCGTGGCCACCCACCCCATCTGGCTCCAGTTCGCCATCGCCGGCATCGGTCTGTTCCTCATGGACGTCGCCGTGCGGCGCGTCCGCATCGATCTCATCGCGATCGCCCACGCCCTGCGTCGCGGCCTCAAGGGCAGCCGCGCCAAGGCCGGCCAGCAACTCGGCTCCCTCCAGGAAGCCCGGGCCCGCGCCCGCGAGTCCATGGCCCAGCGCGGCGACGGGCGCGCCGCCGAGGCCAAGGGGTCCGCCGGTCCCATCCCCGTCGCCGGCCGTCCCGCCGCCGCCGACAAGGCCGCGGCCAAGGTCAAGTTCGAGGCCTCCGCCGACGAGCTGGCCGCGGCCCGCACCAACAACGCCCTGCCCACGTTTGAGCCGGGCAAGCCCAAGGCCCCGCCCAAGCCCGAGGGCAAGGACAAGGCCGGCGCGCCCGCGCCCGACGAGGGGCTCTCCCGCCTGCTCAAAGCCAAGAAACGCGCCCAGGACGACATGAGCCGCGAATAGGACCGATCCAGACACCCCAGCCCAGCGCGGCTGACACGCAGGAGTTCAACGCATGGCTATCCCCAGTCACAACGGCCCCGACACCCCCACCCCCGAGGCCGTCAAGGCCAGGTGCGAGCAGTTCCGCGACACCTTCAAGAAACTGCGCGCCGAGATCGGCAAGATCGTCGTCGGGCACACCGAGGTCGTCGATGCCCTGCTCATCGCCCTCTTCGCAGGCGGCAACGTGCTGCTCGAGGGCGTCCCCGGCCTGGGCAAGACCCTGCTCGTCCGCACGCTTGCTCAGTGCCTGCACCTGCCCTTCTCGCGCATCCAGTTCACCCCGGACCTCATGCCCGCCGACGTCATCGGCACCAACATCGTCATGGAGGACCCCGGCACCGGCCGGCGCAAGTTCGAGTTCCAACGCGGCCCGATCTTCGCCCAGATCGTCCTGGCCGACGAGATCAACCGCGCCACCCCCAAGACCCAGTCCGCCCTGCTCGAGGCCATGCAGGAGCGCTCCGTCACCGTCAGCGGCCAGACGTACAAGCTCGAACTGCCCTTCTTCGTGCTGGCCACGCAGAACCCGATCGAGCAGGAGGGCACCTACCCGCTCCCCGAGGCCCAGATGGACCGCTTCATCTTCAAGATCAACGTCGGCTACAGCCAGCTGGACGACCTGATGACCATCCTCGACCGCACCACCGGCACGTTGACGCCCGAGGTCAACCGCATCCTCGACGGCCCGGGGATCATCGCCGCCCAGCAACTCATCCGCGGCGCCATCGTGGCCCCGCACGTCAAGGAGTACGCGGCACGCCTGGTCCTGGCGACCCACCCCGGCGGCGAACACGCCCCGGAGGTGACCGGTAAGTACATCCGCTGCGGCGCCTCGCCGCGCGCCGCCCAGGCGCTGCTGCTGGGCGGCAAAGTCAGGGCCCTGATCGACGGCCGGTACCACGTGTCGTACAAGGACATCCAGGACATGGCGCTCCTCTCCCTGCGCCACCGCCTGATCCTGAACTTCGAGGCCGAGGCGGACCGCGTCGGCGCCGACGACCTGGTCGGCCAGGTCGTGGCCGCGACGTCCAAGGAGCCGGTGAAGGCGGCGTAGGCGCGCCCGGTTTTCAACGCGATGGGCGCGAAGAGCGCGAAGAAGAAGGATGAAGCGGATGGACGGCACAACCAGTCTCGTAACCAAGGGCGATCTCCCGCTGGAGATCGAGCAGGTGAGCCGTATCACCTTTCCGTCGCCGGGACTGACGATTGCCTGCCTCGTTGCGGCCACCATGTGCGCCGGATGCAGCACCTGGAACTTCGGCTCGCTCCACGCCGCCAAGAGCGCGGGCGCGTTGTCGGCGTGGATGGAGTCGCACACGCCGATTGGTACACCGGAACCGATTGTGAAGGATCGGGTTGAGAGTGCTGGCGCGTGGTACGGCAACCATTGCGCTGCCCTCCAACCCCCATGGTGGCAACCGACGATCTATCCGTACACCAAGTGGATCCATTTCTACTTCGACGAACAGGATCGCCTTGCCCGCGCTGAGATCGCTGAGTGGAACGGCGACCGCACGGCCGCATCCCTGTCGAAGCGATAATCAATGCTCCGCACCCCCAACATCACCCGCCCCAACGGCCTCGAAGACCTCCTCGAACCCGCCCTCATGTCGCGCCTCTCCCAGCTCGACGTCTCCAGCCGCAAGATCTTCGCCGGCAAACTCAAGGGCGAGCGCCGTAGCAAGAAGAAGGGCGAGTCGGTCGAGTTCGCCGACCACCGCTCCTACGTCTCCGGCGACGACCTGCGCCACGTCGACTGGAACCTCTTCGCGCGCCTCGACCACCTCTTCCTCAAGCTCTTCCTCGAAGAAGAAGACCTCTCCCTCCACATCGTCATGGATTGCTCCGCCAGCCACGACTGCGGCGAGCCCAACAAGTTCATCTTCATGCAGAAACTCGCGGCCGCGCTCGGCTACATCGGCCTGGTCAACCTCAACCGCGTCGCGCTCACCGCGATCGGCGGCGAGCAGGGCGTGCGCGACACCCCCGCCGAGCCTTCCCTCCTGGGCGCGCTCGCCACCGCCGCCCCGACCGCTCCCGCCGCCTCCCTCTCCGCCATCCGAGACCTGCGCGGCCGCCGGCGCGTCCACGACCTGTCCCGCTTCCTCTGCTCCCTTTTCCCCGCCGGCACGACCTCGTTCAACGAGGCCGCCAAGCGCATCGCCATCACGCGCCGCGGCAAGGGCGTCATGGTCCTCCTCTCCGACATGTTCCTCAAGGAGGGCTACGAGACCGGCCTGCGCCTGCTCGTCGGGCACGGCTACGACCTGTTCGTCATCCAGGTCCTGAGCCCCCAGGAGATGGAGCCCCCCATCACCGGCGACCTGCGCCTCAAGGATGTCGAGGACGGCGACCTGGCCGAGGTCACCATCTCCGCCCCGCTCCTCAAACGCTACAAAGCCAACCTCAACGCCTACTGCAACCGCCTCCACGAGTTCTGCGCCCAACGCGACATCATCCACATGACCGTCAAGAGCGACACCCCCATCGATTCGCTCGTGCTCGATTACCTCCGCCGCCGCGGCCTGTTGAAGTGAACAGCACAATGCCATCGCCCACAGATACCTCGCCTCCTTCAAGCACGCCCACTCGACATTCTCGCGCAGTGCGCGTAGTTCTCATCGCCGCGCTGACCCTCATCGCATGGGAGGGCGCAAAAACTCTGTGGGAGAATCTCTCGCCGTCGTTCACGTTGAATCTTCAGTGCGTCAATGACTCAAACCGACCGGCCACCATGGTGCTGGTCGACCCAAACGCGCAATCCGTCCACTCCTCGCGGCTCGACGCCTCGAAGGCCAGGAAGGTCCGATTTCCGCTCACTGGCGATTCGCTCCCCAAGCACGCGGGGCAGGTATACACGCTGATGGTCTTCGACGACAGTGGAAATCAGGTTTGGACTCGTCCGACCTCGTTCCAGATGTTGTGGGACATCGATGGGCTACGGATCACGGACCGTCAGGGTGCGATGACCGTTGAGCCGCATGTGAGGCCGAACGCGCACGGCGCAGAGAGTGCAACGAGCGCCCCGCTGAGGGAGGTCAAGCCATGACCTGGCTCACCCCCGCCTACGCCGTCATCGCCGCTTCCATCGCCGTCCCGGCGCTCGTCATCCTCTACTTCCTCAAACTCCGCCGGCGCGACCTGGAGATCTCCAC
The DNA here is from genome assembly GCA_041483855.1 of Phycisphaerae bacterium. Taxonomy (GTDB): domain Bacteria; phylum Planctomycetota; class Phycisphaerae; order Phycisphaerales; family UBA1924; genus JBGPGM01. The sequence continues at coordinate 8,573 of JBGPGM010000040.1, forward strand.
CACCCTCCTCTGGCGAAAAGCCATCCAGGACCTCCAGGCCAACGCCCCCTTCCAGAAACTCCGGCGCAACATCCTGCTCCTGCTGCAACTGCTCGTCCTCGCGGCCGCGCTCACCGCCCTCGGCCAGCCCGAGTTCAAGGCCGACACCCGCACCGGTACGCGCCGCATCATCCTCATCGATCGCTCCGCCAGCATGTCGTCCACTGACGGCGCGGCCGGCAAGCCCGACGCCCCCTCGACGCCCATCTCCCGCCTGGACCAGGCCAAGAAGGACGCCGTCGAACTCGTCGATGCCATGCGCGACCCCGGCGTCTTCGACGAGAAGGGCGATGAGGCCATGGTCATCGCCTTCGACACCACCGCCGAGGTCCGCCAGAACTTCACGTCCGACAAGACCCAACTCCGCGCCGCTATCAAGGCCATCGAGCCCACCGACGCCCCCTCCGCGATCGGCGAGGCCTTCAAACTCGCCAAGGCCTACACCGGCACCCGCAAGTTCGAGGAGGGCAAGGGGTTCGTGCCCGCCTCCGCCGGCGCGGCGATCCACATCTTCTCCGACGGCCGCCTCCCCGACGCCGAGAAGGCCAACGTCGATCCCGAGGACAAGGTCTCTTATCACGCCGTCGGCGCTGCCGACACGCCCAACATTGGCATCACCGGCCTGCGCGCCGAGCGCGCCTTCGACAATCCCTCCAAGCTCTCCATCTTCGTCGGCCTCCAGTCCACCGCTCGCCAGCAGCGAACCCTCGACGTCCAACTCGCCATCGACGAGCAGGTCGCCGCGGTTCGGGCCGTCTCGCTCCCCGCGGCCACGCCGGGCACCGGCGCCGGCGCGGCCCCCGAGCCCGCCGCCGCGCCCACGCATTCGGACGCCGCCGGGAAGGCCGCCGACAAACCCGACAAACCCACCGACCAGCCTTGGACGCCCGGCGTCGGCGGCGTCGTGTTCACGCTCGACCGTGTCGAGGGGGGCATCGTCACCGTCCAACTCAAGCCGCCAGCCGACGGCAGCGGGCCCGACGCCCTACCCGCCGACGACACCGCCTACCTCGTCTTCCCGCCCGCCAAGCGCCTGGCCGTGGCGCTGGTCAGCGGCGGCAACCTCTTCCTCCAGACCGCGCTGGAGGGCCTGAACCTCTCCAAACTCGTCAAGGTCCCCGCCGCCGAATTCCAGCGCCTTCTCGACGCCAACCAGACCGGCGAGTTCGACGTCGTCGTTTTCGACGGCTGGCTGCCCAAC
>JBGPGM010000041.1:0-9742 GCA_041483855.1 Phycisphaerae bacterium
CCGCGAACGTCGCCGCCGCCATCACCGTCCCCACGATCAGGCTCCCGATCCCCCATTCCAGGATCACCATCCCCCCTCCCGCCGTCAGCCCGTGCTCCGTGAAGTACGCCTCGAAATCATGAACCTCCGGCCACGAACCGTGCAGCAGGTAGTGCCCCACGTACACCCCCGCCGCGTTGAGCACCAGCCCCACCGGCGGCGTCGACAGCATCGACCCCGTGATCACCGCCAGCGGGTGCAGGTGCAGCCGTTTGGCCAGGTACAGGCACATCACCGTGTGCAGCCCGTAGAAAGGAGAGTTGGCCACCCAGACACCCACCGCCAGCCCCGCGGCCAGGTGCTTGTGCGCCTGCGGATTCTCCCGCAACTGCCGCCACATCTTCAGCGGGCTCATCCAGTGCCGCAGCCCGCGCAGCGTCTCCATGGCCGACGCCCCGACGCGCGCCGGCCGTTCCGGCCACTGTGCGTGCCCCGGCCACGGGATCAGGGCGCGACCGATCAGCCGCGCGTGTACCAGCACGCCGTGGATCGAATCCAGCCACGGCCGGTAATGGCTCACCCGGTCCGGCGCCGGCAGGTACCGCGACACGACCGGCACCTCCACGATCGAGCACCCCGCCCACGCCGCCCGCGTGATGACCTCGGCCTCGAAGGCGAACCGCCCGGCCCGCGTCTTGACCGCCCCGACCAGCCCCAGCGGATACACCCGCATCCCGCACTGGCTATCGTGAACATGCACCCCGCATTCGATCCAAATTGCCATGTTCGACCACCGCCGTCCCGTCAGGCTCCGCCTCGGGCACCCCTGAAGGTCCGTCCGCCGCCGTCCCAGGATCAGCGCGTCGGGCTCCTTCTGGGCCGCGCCGAGGAACTCGGGGATCGACTCCGGGTCGTGCTGGCCGTCCGTGTCGAGCGTCACCGCGTGCGTGTACCCCGCCTCGATCGCCGCTTTGAATCCGGTCCGCAGCGCTGCGCCCTTGCCCCGATTCCGCCGGTGCGAGAGCACCTGCACCGGGGCGCGCCGGCCCGCCGCGCCGCCCGCGGCCCAGGCCCGCAGCATGGCCCCGGTGGAATCGGTGCTGCCGTCGTTGACCACGATGATCGGCAGCCCCAGCGCCTCGACGCGATGGAGGATGTCCAGCAAGGTGCGCTCGTTGTTGTACGTCGGCGCGACGACGATCGGGCGGAGCGCCCCCGCGCCTGGAGTCGGCCCGTCAGGCCGGCCCGCGCCGTGAGGCCCGTGAGCCGCGCCCGCTTGCTTGCCTTCGCCCGTCCGCACCGTGGTTTCGGTTCCGATGGCCATCAAGGTGGAGTCGCGTGCAGGGCCCATCGCATCGAGCGAATGGTAGCCGCGGCATCGGCGGCGTCCCGGCGCGCCCGGCGTCAGGAGGGTGGGAAGTCGTCACGCGAAGGCGCTCCCGAGTTCCCCCAGTTCGCGCTCGACGTCCTCGGGGCTCTCGACCGTCTCGGCGATCACCTGGCGCAGGGTCCTTCGGAACCGCCGCTTGATGGTCTGCACCATGTTGGAGACGCGGGCGGGCGAATCGGCGCCGACGCGTTGGGCCAGGTCATCCATCGAGACTGGACGCACCCTGCCGCGCACCGGCCCGAGCACCGCGATCGAGAACGCCTTCCAGTGGTCCCTCAACCCCTCTTGGGCGCACGCGGCCTCGACACGCTCGATCGTCAGCGCCAGCACGGCCGCGGCCCATTGGCGGTCGAAGGCGCTGCCCGAAGCGTCGGAGGCCGACGGCTCGTGCGACGCCAGGCCCGCGCCGTCGCCGACGAAGTGGCCGTCCTTGGGCGCGGCACGCGCGGTGGTCTCCTTGCGGTGCTGATCGACCAGGAAGTTGCGCAGCGCCGACTTGAGGAACGCCCGGAACCGGCCGCGCGATGGGTCCGCCTTCGAGATCAGGTTGCGCCCGAGGACGATCTCGGAGAGGAACTCCTGCGTGAGGTCCGCGGCGTCATGGGGGCCGTAGCCCTTGGCCCGCACGTAGGCGTACACGGGGCTCCAGTAGGCGCGCAAGAGGCATTCCAGGTCCCCCGCGTCGTGCCGGGCGCCGACGACCAGCCCCCAACTGGTCGTATGGAACCACGCGGCCGTGCCTTCGGAACTCATCATGGCGCTTCACCGTCAACAGGCCACCCGCGCCCGGCGGGGCCGGCGCGGGTGGATGGACGGCGGGGGTTCGGGGCCGGGGTGGCTCAGGGCTTGGGCTTCTCGCCCGCCGGGGCCGGCTTGGCGCCGTCGTCACTCTTCTTTTCGCCTTCAGCGGCCTTGGCGGTTTCACGCGCGCGCTTGGTGGCCTTCACAACCTCCTCGGCGGGCAGGATCAGGGCGCCGCCCCCTCGGAACCCGCCGCCCATCATGGCCCCCATGCCGCCTTCGGAACTCTCGGCGTCGGGGATCTGCAAGACAACCAGGCCGACGACGAGGCCGTCGGCCGTGAAGACCGGCAGGCCCAGGTCGGCGCTGAGGTCGCTGCTGGGGACGTAGAGGTGCCGCGGCTTGTGGGCGATGCCGCAGACCTTGCCCTCGCTGACGACCGGGGCGCGGTCGAAGAACTTGCCCATGTGCCCCAGGGACAGGAGCCGCTGCCCCAGGGTGGCGGTGCTGGACCTGGTCAGGTCCACGAAGGCCAGGTCCTTGTCGCCGGGCTTGTCGATCTGGATCCAGGCCAGGTCCAGCTCGGTGTCGCGGGCCAGGACCTTGGCCTTGAGACCCTCGGTGTCGTCCCCAATGAGCACCTTGACGTCGGTGGGGGTGACGGTCACGCCGCCGCCGCCCATCATGCTGCCCATCATGCCGTAGTAACCGCCGATCTGGCTGTTGGAGCACAGCACCAGGCCCTTGGCGTCGATCATGACGCCGGTGACCTCGTTCTCGGAGTCGTTGTTGCCGCCCATGAAGTCGCTCATCTGGCCGCCGCCCTCGACCTTGAGGACAAACTTGACGGTGACCAGGGCGGGGCCAACCTGCTCGTTGATCCTCTGGTACTCGGCCCCATCATCGGGGCGTGCGCCGGCAGGACCGGGATACGCCCCCGCCGTCGGAGCGACCAGGCCGGCGCCGATCACGAGTGCCGCCGCCGTGCAGAAACGCCGCCACGTCGTTGTCATTTGGAATCTCCCGGTTTCGGTGCGCCCCCGGCGCCCTTGTCGTTGCCGTTCTTGGCCTTGTCGTCGGCGCCGGGCCCCCATTCGGGCTCGACGAACTTGAAGTACGTCTTGATCCCCCGGAGGACGACGAAGACTACGCGCTCCGGCTTGGCGGTCTTGATGGCCTCCATCGTTTCCTTGTATGCCGTCGGGTCGCCGATCGGCTTGCCATCGATCCTCTGGATCAGGTCGCCGGCGTGCAGGCCGCCCAGGCCGGCCCATCCGGCCGATTCGACCTGGTCGATGACGACGCCGGCCACGTCCTGCTTCCACTGGTGCTCGTCGCGGTCGAAGAAGGTGATCTCGCGGATGACCATCTCGAAGTCGGTGTTGCGCTCGCGCTTGGCCTCCTCGGGGGTCAGGCGGGTGCGCTCCAGGGGCACGGAGATGGTGACCTTCTCGGTGCCGCGCAGCACGCCGAGACTGGCCTGGTCGTCGATGGAGAGTTTGCGGACGGCGCGGGCGAAGAGGCCGGCGTCCTGCATGCCGCGCGGCTTGAGGCGGTCCCCGTCGAGGGCGATGACGAGGTCGCCGACTTTCAGCCCGCTGTCGGCGGCCCTGGTGCCGGCGTAGACGCGGGTGATACGGAAGCCGGGCTCGTTGGGCGGGCCCATCTTCTCGGCGAGGTTCTGGAGGACGGCCTGGGTGGCTACGCCGATCCAGGCCTTGGCGATCTCGGGCGGGGGGTTCTCCCGCTCGTCTGGCTTGGGCTTGAGGAGGGTGAGATAGTTCTTGCCGTGCCGGTCGTACTCGATCAGGACGTATTCGGGCTTGTCCTTCATCTCCGACATCTTCTTGTAGAAGGCGATGAGGTCCGCCATGGTCTTCATTCGCTGGCCGTCGACGGAGCGGATGACGTCGCCGGCGCTCAGGGCAGGTTCGGCCGTTTCCGCCGGGCCGCCGGAGCGGGTGCTGTTGACCAGGACGCCGTCGGGGTCGAGGATCTGCCACTGCCGGGCGATCTGCGGCGTGATCTGCTGGGCGGTCAGGCCCCACTCGCGCAGGGCGGTCTCGTCGCCCCGGTCGCGCAGCAGTTCCTTGGTGACGACGGTGGTGGTCTGGTCCTGGCCGTCGCGCCGGTAGCCGACCTCGACGCTGGATCCGATGGGCATGTCGGCCAGGGACTTGAGCAGCGGCGGGATCTGCTCGACGAAACGGACGGTGACGGGCTGGCCGTTGATGGACCGGACGACGTCGCCGGCGCGCAAGCCGGCGGCCTGGGCGGGGCCGTCGATGTCGACCGAGTTGACCAGCACTCCGTCGGGCAGGCCGGTGTCCTCGATGTGCCGGAAACTGACGCCGATCCATGACCGCTTGATCTCGCCGTCCTTGATGAGCGTGGCGGCGACCTGCCGGGCGAGGTTGCTGGGCGTGGCGAAGGCCAGTCCGGACCCGCCGCGCGTGTTGACGCCGACGACTTCGCCGCCGAGGTTGACCAGGGGCCCGCCGCTGTTGCCGGGGTTGATGAGGGCGTCGTGCTGGATCCAGGTGGTGAAGAGGCCGGTGCGCTGGTCCGAATCGAGCATCATCTCGCTCATCTCGCCCTCGCCCAGGCCGGAGGTGAAGACGCGCTCGGTGTTGGAAACGACGCCGAGAGTGACGGTGCGGGAGAGGGCGAAGGGCGAGCCCATCGCCAGGACGTAGTCGCCGACCTGCAGCCGGGCGGAGTCGCCGAACTTGGCCACGGGCAGCGCACCCGGGCCGGAGCCGGCTCCGGGCGTCGCCGCGGCGACGGCGGCCATGTCCAGTCTCAGGACCGCCAGGTCGGTCAGCGGGTCCTCGCCGACGAGTTTGGCGGGGACGCGGCGTTTGTCGGCGAGGGTGCACCAATAGTTGACGCCCTTGTTGGTGACGTGGGCGTTGGTCAGGACATACCCCTCGGGTGAGATGATGGTGCCGCTGCCGGTGAATCGCTGCTTCTGCTTCTTGCCGCCGAAGTTCTCGACGGCGACGACGTCGACGTGGACGAGGGCGGGGAAGACGCGGTCGCGCGCCTCTCCGATCATGATGCGGACGTCCTCGGTGGGCTGCGCTCCAGCGGTCTCGGGCGGCGCGGAGACGTGACCGAGCGAGGCGCAGCCGCGGGCGCCGGCGAGTGCCGCGGCCAAGGCCGCGATCTGCACGAGCCGGGTGCAGAATGCCCGGCAGGACCGACCAAAGCCGAGCGTCCGCGTTGCTTGCATTCGTCGTCCTTTCCGCGCTGCCCCCGGCGGCGTGCCTGCGCCGCCGCCCGCCGGGTTCCCCCGGCAGTGTATACGTCCGCGGCGACACAGGGCTTGCGGCCGGCCGGTTCTTCCCCTCCTCCGCCGGCGCGACGGGCGAGTGACAACCGGCCCGGGCGTGCGGTAAGGTGGACGGCCCCGGGATCGCTCGGCAGACGCCATGAGGACACACACGATGACCCATCCGCTGATGTCGCTGTTCGTTGCCCTGGTCGCGGCCTGCGCGCCGCGCCCCGCGGGTACGGCCCAGCCGACCCCTCCCTCGGCGCTGCCGCCTCCCGGCACGGAGCTGTTGACGGTCGCGGAGAGGTCGGATTACAAGGCAACAGCCCGGTACGAGGATGTGGTCGCGTTGTGCGACCAGTTGGCCGCGGCGTCGCCGAAAGTTCACAAGTCGTCGATCGGGACCACGGTGGAGGGGCGGGCGATCCCGCTGCTGGTGATCGCGGACCCGCCGGTGACGACGGCCGTGATGGCCAAGGCGTCGGGCAAGCCGGTGGCGCTGCTCATGGGCAACATCCACGCCGGGGAGGTGTGTGGGAAGGAAGCCCTGATGATGCTGGCGCGGGACCTGGCGACAACCTCAGACCACCCGCTGCTCAAGGACCTGATCGTCGCCATTGTCCCGATCTACAACGCCGACGGGAACGAGCGGTTCGGGCCTATCGAGAAGAACCGGCCCGGGCAGGCGGGTCCCGAACAGGGGGCGGGCGTCCGCGAGAACGCCAAGGGGTTGGACCTGAACCGCGACTTCGTCAAGCTGGAGGCCCCCGAAACCAGGGCCCTGGTGCGGTTCGTGAACCAATGGGACCCGGCCCTGATCGTAGACACCCACACGACCAACGGGTCGTTCCATCGGTATGTGCTCACGTACGACGGGCCGCGCAACCCGGCGGGGAGCGCGGCGATCGTCAACTACGTGCGTGACACGATGCTCGGGGAGATCACCCGGACGCTCAAGGAGGCATACGGGCACGACCTGTACTTCTACGGCAACTTCGAGCCGCCCGGCCCTCCGCCCGAGGGGCACGTCAGGTGGGAGACCTACCCGGCCCAGCCGCGCTACGGCGTGCAGTACTTCGGGATGCGCAACCGGCTGGCGATCCTGTCGGAGGCGTACGCGTACGCGCCGTTCAAGGATCGCGTGCTGGCGACGCTGCACTTCTCGCGCGCCTGTCTGGATTACCTGGCGGGGCACCGGGCGCAGGTCGTCAAGATGATCAAGGACGCCGACGCGGCGGCCACCGGCGCGGGGCGCGAGCCGAAGACAGACGACGCGGTGCCGATCCGTTCCAAGCCGGCGGCGCTGGAGCAGAAGGTGACGCTGCTGGGGTACGTCGAGGAGAAGACGGAGGGCAAGACACGCTCGACAGGGGAGGCTCGCGATTACGAGTGCGACGTGCTGGTCCGGTCGGAGGCGACGGCATCGGTGGCGCGCCCGTTCGCCTACCTGATCCCCGCGTCGATGACGGGTGTGGTGGAGACCTTGCAGCGCCACGGGATCAGCGTCGAGGAGCTGCGCGAGGACGTCGAACTGGACGTGGAGGCGGCGCGGATCGACGCCGTGACCAAGGCGATGCGCCCGTTCCAGGGGCACTCGCTGGTGGAGGTGGCGGCGACGGAGCAGCCCGTGTCGCGCCGCATGCCGGCGGGGACGATCGTGGTGCGGACCGCCCAGCCGCTGGGGTCACTGGTGGTGTACCTGCTCGAGCCGGCGTCAGAAGACGGGATGACGACGTGGAACTTCTTCGACGAGTCGCTGGCGGTGGGGCAGGAGTTTCCGGTGCTGCGTCTGCCCAAGGCGACGCCGATCCTAACCACGCCGGTGCGCCCGCTGGCCGAGGATCGCGCGCACGACAAGCCGATCACTTACGCGATTGTCACCGAGACCCCGCCGAACTTCTCGGGCTCGCCGGTCTCGATCCAGCAGTGGCTCGATGATGGCGAGTCCTACCTGCAGATCCGCGAGAACCGGCTGGTCAAGGTGGATGCGCTGACGGGTCGCTCGACTCGGTTGTTCGATCCCGCGCCGATGGCCGCGGCCATGGCGGCGATCCCCACCATCGGCAAGGCCACGGCGGAACAATGGGCCAACGGCGCTTCGTTCAACATGAGCAAGGACCGCAGCGCGGCCCTGTTCAACCACGAGAACGACCTGTACTACGCGCGGTTCGACGGGACGCAGGCCGCGCGGCTGACAAGCACGCCCGGAGCGGAGGAACTGGCGACGTTCAGCCCGGACGGCAGGTTCGTCGCATTCGTGCGCGACAACGACCTGTGGGTGGTGGATGTGGCGACGCACACCGAACGGGCACTGACCACCGGCGGTACGGACCATCTGCGCAACGGCAAGGCGGACTGGGTGTACTACGAGGAGATCTTCAACCGCAACTGGCGGACGTACTGGTGGAGTCCCGACTCGTCGCGGATTGCCTTCTTCCAGACAGACGACTCGATGGTGCCGCGGTTCAACCTCGTCAACGACCTGCCGGACCAGCCGGTGCTCGAGGACACACCGTACCCCAAGCCGGGGCAGCCGAACCCGACGGTGAGACTGGGGATCGTTAGCGTGGCGGGCGGGCCGGTGCGCTGGGCGGACCTGTCGGCGTACGACGTGGGGTCCGGGGGGATCCTGATCACGGCGGTGGAGTGGTGGCCGGACAGCCAGTCCGTGTACGTCGCGGTCGTGAACCGGATACAGACGTGGATGGACGTGCTGTCGGTTCCGGCCCGGGGAGGGCCGAGCCAGCGGCTGTTCCGGGAGACGACCGAGGCGTGGGTGGACGTTCCGGGCCCGAACGACGTGCGATTCCTCAAGGACGGCTCGTTCCTTTTCCCCAGCGAACGGACGGGGTGGAGGCAGATCTACCACTATGACCGGCAGGGGAAGTTGCTCGGAGCGGTCACGTCGGGCGAGTGGGAGGCGCGATCGATCGACCTTGTGGACGAGAAGGGGGGAGCCGTGTACGTCTCAGGTACCAAGGACTCGCCGATCGCGTCCAACTCCTATCGGGTGAACCTGGATGGGTCGGACCTTCGGCGGCTGACGAGCGCGCCGGGCAGTCACGCGGTGTCGATCGACCCGACGGGGCGGCGGTTCGTGGACACGTGGTCGGACCGGGCAACGCCGACGAAGGTGATGCTGATGACGACGGACTCGCCGCCGGCGGTGACGCGGACGCTGGATACGAACCCGGTGTACGCGCTCGAGGAGTACCGGCGGGGGACGTACGAACTGGTGCAGATCCCAGCTGCGGACGGGTTCGTGCTCGAGGCGAGCCTGCTCAAGCCGCCGGGATTCGACCCGTCCAGGAAGTACCCGGTGTGGTTCTCGACCTACGCGGGCCCGCACGCACCGACGATCTCGGACTCGTGGCAGGGGGGGCGGGTCTCCGACGAGATGCTGGCGCAGATGGGGTGCCTGGTCTTTCATGCGGACCCGCGCTCGGCCAGCGGCAAGGGGGCGGTGTCGGCGTGGTCGGCGTACCGGCAACTGGGCGTGCCGGAACTCAAGGACATCGAGGACGCGATCCGCTGGCTGACGGCCCAGCCGTTCGTCGATGGCACGCGCGTGGGGATCAGCGGCGGGTCGTACGGCGGGTTCATGACGGCGTACGCGATGACGCACTCGACGCTCTTTTCGGCGGGGATCGCCACGTCGTCGCCGACGGACTGGCGCGACTACGACTCGATCTACACGGAGCGGTACATGGGCACGCCGCAGGACAACCCGGAGGGGTACGACGCGACCTCGGTGGTGAAGGCGGCCAAGAACCTGCACGGGCGGCTGCTGCTGATCCACGGGACGATCGACGACAACGTCCACATGCAGAACTCGATCCGGCTGGTCAAGGCGCTGCAGGACGCGAACAAGCCGTTCGATTTCATGGCCTACCCCGGGTTCAGGCACGGCGTGGGGGCCAGGCACTACCGGCGGCTGACGGTGGACTTCATGCGCGACACGATGGCGCTGACGGACAACCCGCCCCCGAGCGAGGAAGGGCAAGGGGGCACGGGTGGACCGGGGCGCGGTGGGCGGCGGCGGCGGAACTGATACGATCCCGGCATGCCCGAGAGCGCCCGTGCCCAGAATCCTGCCATCGCCGTGCCGGCGACCGATCCCGCGACGATCGCGCCGGCGATCGAGGCGATCCTGCTGAGCACGGACAAACCGGTTTCGATGGCGCGACTGGCCGAGGCGCTGCGGCTCGACGGCGGCCGCGCGGCCAGTCAAGGGGACGATGACGCGCCGGCGGACGCGGCGGCCGGCGAACCGAGCGCATCGGCGGGGATCGTCGTGCGCCGGGCAATCGATCACCTCAACGGCGCCTACGAACAGACGGGCCGGTCCTTCCGCA
>JBGPGM010000042.1:0-9714 GCA_041483855.1 Phycisphaerae bacterium
CACACAGATCAAGATGCTCGAGGAGCGGCAGCGCGACCTGGAGAAGCAGATCCTGAGACTGCAGGAGCGGATCGATCTGAACGCCCAGGACTTCGGCACCGCCGACCTGGGCCCCCTGCACGAGGCCCAGTTGAAGCGCCAGGGGGAACTGGACGACGAGATCGCCAGGATCGAGGCACGCCTGGCCGGCAGCCCCGCGCCCGCCCCCCGCGCCGGCGGTGACACCGGTGCGCCCCGCGGTGCGCCCGCGCCGCCCACCGCCGACGACATCGCGGCAGCAGGCGACTTGCCGATGAAGAACCTCCTCCAGCAGCGCATGAGCCTGCAGGTGACGCTCGGCGCGCTCCAGGCGAAGGGATTCGGCGAGCAGCACCTCGAGACGCTGCAGACGCGCTCGGAACTCACCGCGGTCGAAGACGCCATCAGCAGGTACGCCCAAGGGTGGATCCCCATGGAGACCGCCGGTCCCGCCGGCGGCGCGCCGATGACCGAGGAGAAACTCAGGGAGCGTTTGGCGGGCCTGCGGAAGCTGTCCGACGCGGCGCGCCGACAGGTCCTGGCCATCGGCCAGAAACGGATGGCGATCGCGGCCCTGCAACGCGAGATGGACGGCCTTCGCGCCACGCTCGGCCAGACCCTCACCCGGCTGGACGTCATCAACGTCGAGGCCAAGGCGGTGAAGATCATCGGAGGCATCGAGGTGTACCCGCCCGACCGCGTCCCGTCCGAGCCGAATGTCGACGGCCGGCTCAAGTTCGGCATCGCGGGATTCGTCCTCGGAGGCGGGTTCCCGGTGGCGGTGCTCGCCATGCTGGGCCTGGTGGACCGGCGCTACCGCTTCTCCGACGAGGCCCGTGAGATCGGGGCCAACATGGCGATGCTGGGCATGCTTCCCAACTTGCCCAAGGACCTCTCGGACCCCGAGCAGGCCGCCGCGGTCGCGCACTGCGTCCACCAGATGCGAACCCTCCTCCAGATCGGCGCCGCCGGGCGCAAGGTCTACGCTGTTACCAGCCCCACGGCCGGCGACGGAAAGACCAGCCTGAGCCTTTCTCTGGGCCTCTCCTTCGCTGCCTGCGGATCACGGACGCTGCTGATCGACTTCGACATGATCGGCCAGGGACTTTCCGCGGCGCTCAAGATCCGGCCCGAGCATGGACTGGCCGACATGCTGACCTCCGGGAAGGTCAACGGCAGCATCGTCCCCACCCGCATCGAGAACCTTTCCCTGTTGCCCACCGGGCGCGACGACGACCGGCGGGTCAGCCATCTCTCCGAGGCCCTCGTGCGCCGGTTCATCGCCAGCGTCCAGGGCGACTACGACATCGTCATCATCGACACGGGACCCATCCTGGGCAGCCTCGAGGCCAACTTCGTCAGCGCCGCCGCGGACGGGGTCGTCCTGGTGGTTGGGCGCGGCCAGCAGCGGGCCTACGTGCAGCAGGCCTTCGAGCAGTTGGCACTCCTCAGGGCCCACGTCCTGGGCCTGGTCTTTAACCGCGCCTCGCCCATGGACTTCAACCGATCGGCGACGAGCACGTCCTTCCGCTCGATCTCCCGCGGCCGGTCGTCCCTGCCGGTGCCGGCGGCGGCGGCTTGTCCGCCGACCGAGGAGATGGCCGACATGGACCCGGTCTCCCGCACCGTGGCGCTGGACATCAAGCGGTGAGGGGCTGGCGAGTTCGACACGGCCAGGGGGGTTCAACCCGGCGCCGCCGCGGCGGCCTGATTCCTGACAGTTATGACGGCAGTTCCTTGCGTTGACATGAAAACGGTGTGGGGCTTGGACCCGATCCAGTTGCACGCGCGCTACTGGGCGTCGCGCGGCGTGCAGATCGTCCGCCAAGGGGACCGGTCCGAACTCGTCCCCCACGCGGAGCTCTTCCTCCTTATCGACTTGCGCACGCTCGCCATATTCCGTCTGGCCGGGATCCTGGACACGCTTTCCTGGGTCAACCCGGACCTGGTCTCAGTTCGTTTACTGGACCCGCGCAAGGACGAGTACTCCGAACGCGTCGTTACCAACGGGCACGGGCGCTTCGTCCGATTCCAGCGGGTCTATCCCGGTTCCGACGCCCGCATGGCGCGGGTCTCCCTGACCACCGATCGCGAACTGGCCAAGGTGTGGCAGGCGGCGCCGGACGCCCGGACGGGCTGGATGCGCCTGCGGCGCCTGGTCCGCAAGTCCTCGCGGTACGCCGTCACGATCCGCGCCCGGGTTTTCGACGCGAGCCGTCCCGAGGAGGTGGCGCGATTCACCCGCGAACTCGTCCAGCACTGGCGCCGGCCCGACGCGACGATCGGTCGCGTCCGGGCGCTGGGGCCCGGCATCTGGGCCGACGAGGCGGCGCGGGTTCGCCCCGGCACCGGCCTGCGCGCCCCCCTCTGGATCGGCGCCGGGCGCGAACTGCCCGACAGCGCTTCGGCCGTGGGGCCCGCCGTCATGTGGGACAGCCCCGAACAGCGCCCCGTCGAGCAGGGCGTCCGCTGGCTCGAACTCGAGACCCTCTCGTCGCCGTCCGTCCGCCCGTCGCCGCACTCGCTGCGCCCTTCCCACCCGTTCAAGCGGGCCTTCGACATCCTCTTCGCCCTGGGGGCGCTGGCCGTCACACTCCCGCTCTACCCGTTCATCGCGCTGGCCATCATCCTCGAGGACGGCCTGCCGGTCTTCTTCCGGCACCGGCGCGAGACCATCGGCGGGCGCGAGTTCGGGTGCATCAAGTTCCGCTCCATGCGCAACGACGCCGAAGCCGTCAAGGCTGCCCTCGCCTCGCGCAACCAGGCCGACGGGCCGCAGTTCTTCATCCCCGATGACCCGCGCCTGACGCGCGTCGGCAGGTTCCTGCGCGACAACCAACTGGACGAACTGCCCCAGTTCATCAACGTCCTCCGGGGCGACATGTCCGTCGTCGGGCCGCGCCCCAGCCCCTTCCGGGAGAACCAGTACTGCCCCCCCTGGCGCGAGGCCCGGTTGAGCGTCCGTCCCGGCGTTACCGGCCTCTGGCAGATCAGCCGGACGCGCGCCGAGGGCGCCGACTTCCAGGAGTGGATCAAGTACGACATCGAGTACGTCGAGCGACAGTCCTTCTGGCTCGACCTGTGGATCATCTGGCAGACCATCCTGCTCTTGATCCGGAAGGTCACACGCCCATGAACATGAAGCCCAAGACCGCTCGGCGATTGATGCTGCTGAGCGTGGTCGTCGTGCTCGTCGTCGCCGCCGCGGCCGCGCTCTTCGGCGTCCGCCGGTGGCAGCGCGACCGGTACACCGCCCGCCTGCGTGCTGACGGCCTGGCCTTGGCCGACCAGGGCGCGTACTACGACGCCCTCCAGAAGCTCGGGCCCTACCTCCGCCGCCGTGCCGACGACCCCCGGGCCATGCTTGCCTACGCGAAATCGCGTGAACTCGTCGAGGAGGCCAACGGCTCCAATCTCACCCAGGCCATCGGTTGGTACCAGCGCGCCCTGGCTCTGGACCAGTCTGACCGGCAGACGCAGGTCCACCTCCTGACGCTCTTCGATCAGGTCGGATACTTCAACGAGGCGCGTGACCTGGCGGCGCGGCTCCGTCCTGCTCGCCTGGAAGATGCCCGCGTCGAGGATCTGGAGATCCTTCGGCAGGAGGCCATCGCGCGAATCGGCCTCGGGGCCGTTGACGCCAAGCCCGGCGAGCCCACCCTGGCCGACATCATCGACCGCGCCATCGCCCTGGCCCCCGACGACTTCAACTGCCACCTGCTCAAGGTCCTCTGGCTCCGCGAGGCCAAGCGGCCCGCCGACGCGGCGGCGTGCGCCGACAAGGCCGTCGGCGACTACCCCAACGACGCCCGCTTCCGGCTCCTGCCCGTCGTGGCGATGACGGACGTCTCGTCCAGCGCCGACGCCGCCCGCATCTTCCGGACGCTCTGCGAGATCGCCGGGCTCGACCCCGACACCGCCGAGCGCACGGCGCCCGCGGGTTACACCGACGCCGACTTCGCCGTCAGGCTGACCCACGCCCTTGATGCGCTCAGCCGCCACAACCACGCGCTGGCCGTCCTACGGGATGCCTCGCAACGCCTCGACGACCCCGACCTGTTTCGCCTCTTCATCCGTCGTGACTGGCAGTCCGGCCGGCCCGCCGAGGTGCTCGACCGTCTGGCGGCCGTCCGTCCCTCATCCACGACAGGCGATGCGGGGGGCCAAGCGCCGACCTCGGAAGGCGGCGGAGTTGTCGGCGCCGCCCCGGGTGAGGGCATGCACAGCGAACTGCTCGCATTCAAGGCTCTGGCTCTGCGCGACCTCGGTCGCAGCGCCGAGGCTGCGCCGATCGTCCAGACGCTCAAGGGCCGGCCCGGCGACTTCCGCGCCCGCGGGTGGGCCCTTGCCCTCGGCTCCCTCACCGAGGTTCCTTCCGACGGCGCCCTGGCCCAGCTCAAGGCCATGCAGACCGCGATCAAGGAGATCCCCAATGAGCCCGTGCTCCTCTACTTCCTGGGACAGGCCCTGGCGGCGTTGGACCGCCGGGAGGAAGCGCGAACGGCGTGGGGGAGCGCCGCGGCGTCCCCATGGGGCGTCGGCTGGGCGGTCCCGGTGGTGCGCACCGCCGAGACGCTCCTGGACGAGGGACGCGTGGAAGAGGGCTTCAAGGCGGCCGAGGCCGGCGCGCGGATCGCGCCCACCAGCATCGCGGCCAACATAACCCTGCGCGCCGCCGAGGTCGCCAAGGTCGAGGGGGGGTTTGTCACGCCTCAGCAACAAGAGGCGATGCTCAAGGGCCTCGAGGACCAGGCCAAGCGGTTCGACCAACTGACCGACAAGGCGCTGGCCGGGCGGCTCCTGCAGATCCTCTTGCCCGGGCGCGTCCTGCTCGATGCCCGAACCGGGCACGCCAACGACGCCCGCGCGCTGGTCTCGGCAGCGCTCCAGCAGCAGCCGCCGCTCGGGCCCGACTCCCTCTTGCACCTGGCGCTCATCTGCGCGCGCGAGAAACTCGGGCTTGAGGACGACTGCCTTGACGCCGCGGAGAAGGCCCAGGGGCCGGCGCCCGCGCTCGCCCTGGCGCGCGCGATGTTCCTGCACGGAGCCGGCAAGACAGCCCGGGGTCTGGAACTGCTCCACTCCGCGGCGCAGCACGCTCCCAAGGACCGAGAGGCCGAGTGGCAGGTTGCCCTGGCCCGCTACCTCGACGCGACCGCCGACCCCGGCGCGCTGGCCAACTGGATCGTTCTGGCCGACGCGCACCCCGACGATCTGGCCATTCAGATTGCCGCGCTCAGGGCTCCCGCCTCCGGCGGGGATCTCGCCTTCATCGAGCGTGTGAGCGGGCGCGTAGCGCGACTGACCGCCGCCGACGACGCCAAGCCCTCGATCGTCAGCCGTCTCGCCCGCGCCCGCGCCCTGATCAGGGCCGCCCCTTCCGCGCGCTCCAGGGACGAGGCCGTCGCGATCCTGCGCGGGATCACGATCGACGCCCCCGACCTGATGGAGGCGCGGACGCTCTTGGTCCAAGCCCTGCTGCTGGACGATCCCGCACACGTCGTCAAGCCGGACCTCCTCGGGGCCATCGAGCAGCTCCGCGCCGCCGCCGCCATCGCCTCCGACAAGGCGCCCATCTCCCTGCAGATCGCCCAACTGTTCCAGCGGCAGCAGGATTACGAGCGGGCCCGCGCCGAGCTCGAGCGCGTCGCCAACGACGCCGCCGCCAGCCCCGCCGCCCGCGACACCGCCGTCGACATGCTCATCCGCCAGCGGGACTTCGCCTCCGCGGCCGCGGCCCTGAAGGAGATCGTCCGCGTCGCCGGTGAAGCGGCGCCGCCGGCGATGCTCCTGCGCCTGGCCGCGGTCCAGACGGCCATTCGTCAAGATGCCGAGGCCCTCCTGCTCTACCAGCGCCTCGCCGCGCACCCACCCGATGATCCCGAGCAGGTTCTTCAGATCGCCGACGGGTTGGCCACGCAGGGTGACAAGCCGCGCGCCAGTTCCGTGCTCAACGGACTGGACCGGCTCGACCTGCCTCCGGGCCGCAAGCAGTTGCTGCTCGCACGCTACGCTGAGCGCCACGACGACGCCGCCGAGGCGTCCGCGCAGTTCGATCGCGCGGCGGAGTTGGCCCCCGATGACCCGCAGGTCTGGAACCAGGTCATCCGGTTCCGTCTCGCCCGGGGCGACAAGGCCGGCGCGCAGGATGCGCTCAATCGTGCCCTGGCCCGGTTGCCCAATGACCTGGACCTGCTCGTCGTCAAGCAGCAGATGCTCGTGGATGCCTCGCCAGCGAGCGCCGGTGATCTCGCGGCTCTCGTCGAGGCGCTGGCGGCCAACCCCTCGACCAGGGACCGGGCCGAGGTCGTTCGCGCCGTCGAGCAGGTCAGGGTCGCAGGGCAACTCTCCGACCCAAAGGCCCTGAGCGACCTCGCCGCCCGCTTCCCCGATGAGCCGTCCCTCCAAACGCTTGTTGTCCGCCTGCTCATGCAGATGCAGCCGCGACGCCTCCGCGAGGCATCCGACATCATCCAGCGAGCCATGAGGGCTTCGCCGACCGCGGTGGAGCCGGCCCGGCTGGCTGTCGCTGTTTTCCGGTGGCAGGGGAAATGGGCCGAAATGCTTAGTGCCGCGCGCGTCTGGCAGTTGCTTTCCCGTTCGCCGGATGCGGACTTGGCGGTCGCCGAATCCTTGTTGGGCTTGGGCCAGCCGCGCCAGGCGATGGAAGCGATTGCACCCTACCTCGCGGCCGGCCGGCTCGATCCGGCTACCCCCGTGGGCCTGGAGGCGCTCAACCTCCAGGCTCGCTCGCTGATCGCCCTCGGACGTGAGCAGGACGCATTCGTACTGCTCTCGCCGTTCCTGGCCCGCTCGGCGGACTTGCGCACCAGGGTCTGGCTCCCGCTGGCCGCGACGCTGCTCTCCCAACCCAGCGACGCACGCACCTGGATCGAGCAGGTCCAGCCGCTCCTGGCCGCCGACTCGATCGACGAGCAACTGGCATTGGCCGAGGCGTTGAGGACCTTGGCGGGGCGGTTCCCCAAGGATGCCAAGGACTTTCTCGCCAAGGCGGTGGCCGTGCTCAAGCCACTTGCCGACGGGAAGGGGACGGCCAGCGCCCCGGTGTTCGGAGCCCTCGGCCTGACGCTGCGGATGGCGGGCGACGCACCCGGTGCGGTCGCGGCGTACCGGGGCGCCCTTGCGGCCGACCCGAAGTCCGTCTCCGTCTTGCTTGAACTGGCGGACCTGCTCCTCTCCTCCCCCGACAGCGATCCCACCGAAGCTCTCGGTTTGGCCAGGCGTGCCGCGGAAGCGTCGGCCGCCGCCAGCCCGGTGGCCATGACCTTCGTCGGGCGCGCCCACCAGGCGTTGGCCCGGCAGCTCGCGTCCAAGGGAGACAGTGCCGGGGCACGTGAGTCTCTCAAGCAGGGTGCCGACGCGTTCGGCAAGGCATTCCAGGCCAATCCCTCCGATTTCGTCGCCGCTCTAGGCTTGGCCCAGGCGTCCGAGGCCCTCGGCGACTATCGGACGGCGGTAAGCACCTACGAACAGATCTTGGCGGCTGACCCGCTGCCCCCTCAGATCCCCAAGGCGGCCATTCAGAACAACCTCGCGTTTGCCCTCTTCAGGCTCGGACGCACCGGCCTCGATTTGGACCGGGCTCGGGACCTGGTCCAGGACGCCATCGCGGCAGGGGAATCCGCGTCCTTCTATGACACACTCGGGACCATCCAAGCCGCCCGCGGCGACTCGGCCGCGGCCGCCGAGGCCTTCCGCAAGGCCCTCGCCCTCGACCCGGGCCTGGTCTCGTCGAAGGTCGGGTGGGCGGAACTCCTCGTGCGCGGCCCAGATGCAGATAAGGAGCAGGCCGCCCGCCTGCTCGCCGAGGTGAGCGCGGTCGTGGCCAAGGGTGGCCAGATTGAGCCATCCCTGCAACAACGGCTGGACGGCGTACGCAAGGCACTCCATCCGGGGCAGCCGTAGGGAGCGTCGGCGTGCGACCACCGCACGACGACAACTCGGTGACGTAAGCGGTTCCACGTTTCCCGGACCGGACCAAGTCTCCGACGGCGAAGCGGTTTGAAGGATCATCGAACCCCTGGCCAGTATTGGCCAGGGGTTCTTTCTTTGCGATCGTCTTCGAGGAGGGCTTTCTATCCCCGCTCCGCAGCCGCCCGGGACTCGGCGCACGCAACTCTGCTCGATGGGTTCGTCGGGCGCGACCAAGGGTCGCCACCGAACCCGGGACCCGTTGGTGGGGCTCGGTGCTTCCTCCCGCATTGGTCCCCAGTTCGCGCCGGCGATGACCGAGGCATTCCCATCCGGGAGACGCGACCGATAACTCGCCGGGGCACCCTGGACATCGATCGATTCCGTGCCGATATTTTTTCACCCTGGCGAGGGTTTTCGCTTGACAGCCAGAATGGCGCAATGTAGAACTTCCACGTACTCGCGCTCGATAGCCTCTTCATGGTGGTCATAGGTTGACCGCGACCAGCCGTCGCTTCAGGAACTGGAGTGCCGGGTCTGTCGGTGCGATTCCCTTCAGGGGAATGCACGCGCGACGCGCAAGGAGAGGCTTCTGCGTCGGAGTTCACGGCCATGGCGGGCCGGCTATGTACTTGGGCAGCGCGCACACGACGCGTGCGTTGTTGGTTTGGACACCGGAGCGGTGTGTTCCGTCGCGCACGGAGTCGCGTATGAGACCTTCAATGTCTGTGCTGGGGGCGCTCAGCGTGCCCGGCATCAGCCCAGCGGCTGGCACAAGCACAGTCTGCATCCATCGCCACGTGTCCGCGCTTCCCGGCGCTGGCCGGGTCATGAATGCGCTTTGGCTCGCTTCGGAGCAAGGGCCGAGCCTGGTCAATCCGGAGATCGCGGCCCCATGACTCGTTGGCGTCCATCGTGCTCGGGCATTCCGGCGGAGCGTGCTCTCGGTGGTTGCCATGACGCCGCTGTTCCGCGGGGCGTCCGCCTTTCCGCACTATTTTTGCATTTTGGCTTGACGATGCGTTCCGCATGGGGTATATCGTCTTTGCTCGCGCGGCCCAGAACTGCCACGTGGTTGGGTGATTTGTTTGCGATGTGACGGCCTGCAATGGGCGCGTCGGTTGGCCGTTCGCTCATGCAAGACAGAATGTGTTGCCAGATCCTCCGACCAGGCTGGCGGAGAAAGCAGGATAGGAACTCTAGAAGCACGAAATAGTTTTCAGGGCGGACCAAGGAAAGAAGCTAACCGGAGTCGGGTCTTTGAGGCGAATGCAGTGTAGACCACAGGGTGGGTTGTTGTGTTTGCGCGCCAGTGTCGTGCGCTTCGCTCGCATGCAGTGAAGAAAGGTGGATATCATGAAGGCCTTCTACGTTTTTACGGGCGCGAGCCTCTTGGCAGGCTCAGCAGTCTGGGCGGACACGGTCGTCGATCTGACGCTCGGCGGCCAGTCGGGGACCATCCATAGCGCGATCTTCGAGAACGCCGACTTCCGGCCGGCCGGCTCGGGCGTGCTCGATTCCTTCGTCCGCATTAGATCGAACAATGCCACGGAGTCGGGCTACAACACCTCCGGCCGGCCCGTGCCGTTCGACGACGACAACACGCTGACGTTCACGCACGACCTGACGCTCGGCGCCGTGCCCGTGGTGGCCATCGGCGGCGTCAGTTACTACCAGTTCAACCTCGACATCAACCAGCAGGGTGCCAATCCGCTCCTGACCCTCGACGACGTGCAGATCTACACCGACACCGTGGGAGGCCAC
>JBGPGM010000043.1:0-9600 GCA_041483855.1 Phycisphaerae bacterium
CGATGGCGGTGCGGGCGACGGGGTTGAGTTCGGTGGAACCGTCGTCGAAGGAGATGACAGCGCAGGGGGCGGAGTAGTCGCTGGGGCGGATGGACTGGACGTCCTGCTTGGTGCCCTCGGGTCCGGTGGTCCGGGACTCGCCCTCCTTCTGTCGCTCCTTGAGCCGGCGGACCAGTTCCTGCTCGTTGGGGTCGGTGGAGGTGGCGCTGACCCTGTGGTTGAAGGCCTCGCGGATGGCGATGACGGCGTCGATCATGTCGGGCTTGGTGGCGGGGAAGTCCTCCTTGCCGCCGATGCCGCCGGTGGTGGGCTCCTTCATGTTCATGGCCAGGAGGATGACGAAGAAGCCCATCATCAGCGCCACGTTGTCGGCGAAGGAGATGAGCCACTCGGGGGCCCCCTCGTGCGCCTCTTCGTGCCCGCCCCCCCCACCCGGGCCGTGCCCGTGCCCGCCCCCCCCGTGACCGCCGGAGTGGGCCTGTGAGCCCTCGGCGTGTTCTCTCTCTTCGGACATCGGCGGGGCTCCGGCGCGCTCAAGGGGGGTCAGGCGGCCGCGGCCATCTTGGCGCGGGCGGCCTGGGGGATGAAGGCGAGCATGCGGTCCATCGTGACGCGGGGGTTGTCGCCGGCCTGGATGGAGAGGATGCCCTGGAGCATCATCTCGCGGTTGAGCATCTCCTCGGACGAACGCAGCGAGAGCTTGTCCCCCATGGGGCCGGCGATCGCGTTGGCCACGATGGCGCCGTACATGGTCGCGACCACGGCGACGGCCAGGGCGTGCCCCATCTCGCTGATCTCGCCTCCCAGCTTGCCGAACATGCCCACTTGGCCGATCAGCGTGCCCACCAGCCCGTACCCGGGGCCGTACAGCTTGATCAGGTCGAAGAACTTCTTGCCCGATTTGTGCCGGTCCTGCATCGCGGCCAGTTCAAGCCGGAGCGTCGCCTCGATGATCTCGGGGGCCGAGCCGTCCACGGCCATCTTGAGGCCCGCGGCGAGGAAGGGGTCCTTCAGGCCGGCGATGTCGGCCTCCAGGGCCAGGATGCCGTCACGCCGGGCCTTCTCGCTCAGGGCGCCCATCAGCTTGGTCACCTCGACGGCGCTCTGGCCCTTGTGGAACAGGAACCGCCTGATGAACCCGGGGATCTGGAGCACCCGCTCCAGCGGCAGCGCCATGAAGGTCACGCTGACACTCCCGCCGCCGACGAGCAGCAGGCCCTCCTTGGAGTAGAACATCGTGAAGTGGCCCTGGGAGACGTCGAAGAAGACGTACCCCAGGCAGCCCAGGCCGATCAGCACGCCGATGAGACTGGCTTTGTCCACTGGGGCGACCTCCTTGCCGGGATCGCGACCGACGGGCCGGGGGCCCCGCGGCCCCGGGTGGCGGGGTCGGGCGGAGCCGCCGCCGAACGATCGGCAAGGCCCACGCCGGACTTTCCGCGTGTTCCCGCCGGTGCGATCGGCGAAGACGGAACCGCCGTCAAAGGCGGCACGAACGGCGCCGGCGCGCGCGGCAAGGTTCTCAGACCCGGCCGCCGAGCAGCCCCATGGCGCGCCCGTCGCACCCGTCAGTGGGCATTGGGATGGATGAACCCGCGGAAGAGGGTCAGGATGAGGATCCGCAAGTCCAGGCCCAACGACCAGTTCTTGATGTAGAACAGGTCGTACTGGAGCCGCTTGCGCAGGCTGGTTTGCCCGCGGTGGCCGTGGACCTGGGCCCAGCCGGTCATGCCCGCCTTGACGTGCTGGCGGAGCATGTAGCCGCGCCAGTCCTCGCGGAACCGCTCGATGAGTTCCGGTCGCTCGGGGCGCGGGCCGACGAGGGACATGTCGCCGACGAGGACGTTGAAGAGTTGGGGCAGTTCGTCGAGGCTGGCGCGCCGCAGCCAGCGCCCGATGGGGTGGATGCGCGGATCGTCGCGCTCGGTCCAGGCGGCGGGGACCTTGAGGGGTCGGCCGTCCTCGTCCTCCACGTGGTACATGGTGCGGAACTTGTAGATGTTGAAGACCTCGCCGCCGAGGCTGACGCGGCGCTGCTTGAAGATCACCGGACCCGGCCCGCTCAGGCGCACGACCAGGGCGACGGCTAGCATCAGGGGCGAGAAGACGAGGATCGCCGCGCCCGCGCCGGCGAGGTCCATGGCGCGCTTGCTCACGCCGCCGACGCCGTGCGTGGGGCATTCGCGGTAGGACAGGATGGGCATGCCGTCGAGTTCGGAGACGGCCATGCTCTGGGGGAGGTAACGCGGGTTGAGGTCGGGGACGATGCGGACGTCCACGGCGAACTTCTCCAGGCGGGCCAGGATGCCGGCCAGAAGGTTGGCGCGCGAACCGGGGAGTGCCACGTAGATGGCGTCGGGCTTGCTCCGCGTCAGGACGGCTTCCAGATCGTCCAGGCCGCCCATGACCGGCCGGTCCAGGCACCGGGTGCGGCGGGTGCGTTCCTGGTGGCTGACGAAATAGGCGACCTTAATGCCGGTCCAGGAGTTGCGTTCCAGCGTGCTCGCGACGATCTGTCCCAGGCGTCCGACGCCGATGACGGCCACGTGCCGGAGGTTCCAGCCACGCCGGCGGAGCAGGCGCAGGGCCGCGCGGAAACAGACGCGGTGCACGGTAAGGAACGCCGGAAGGATGATCGTCAGGGCCCCGAGCTGGAAGCGCCCCGTGTCCTCGGCCACGCCGAAGAAAGTCGTCCGGCCCGGCGAGCCGCGGACGATCGAGGGATCGAGGGCGTACCTCACGGCCAAGACCGCGGCCATCGAGACGAGCGACGCCTTGAGGATCTGCACGGCCTCGTTGACCAGCGATCGGTCGCGGCGCGGGCGGTACAGACCGAACGACCGCAGCGCCACCAGCACGATCGGCACGGCGTAGATCACCAGCGATTCGCGGAGCGGATCCACCCAGGAATCGGGCAGCCACGCCCCATCGAGCGCCACGCGGCGCACCAGCCACGCGCCCAGACAGGCCGTCGCGACCACCACGCCATCCACCACGACTAGCAACGCAACGAACAACTGATGTTGTTGTTTGAGCACCTCCGCTACCTCGTGCAGGGCGAGCCGTCCGTGGGCGTTCCGTCACTGTCTAGGAGGGGAGTGTGGGCAGGCCGCGCCGGTTTGTCAACCCGGCGCGTCGGGAGGATCATCCGGCCCGGCCCGGTCCCGGAAGAAGGCGTCGTACATCTCGTCAAGGTCGGTGCGCCCTCGCGGCGCGCCCGGTGGAGGGGCCGCGTCCGCGCCGATGTTGGCCCAGTTGAAGCGGGCGGTGTGGTTGTGGACCGGGACCCCGGCGTGCGCCGCGGGCGCGGCCCCGGAGGCCAGCAGTCGGTCGTATTCACGCCTCCGGGCGGGATCGGAGAGCACCTCGTAGGCCGCATTCAACCGGGCGAAGCGAGCCGCGGCGTCTGGGACGCGGCTGACGTCCGGATGGAACAACCGGGCCTTGTGGCGGTAGGCGCGCCGGACCCCGGCGGGGCTGGCCTCTGCGGCGATGCCCAGGATTTCGTAATGAGTCGGCTCCGCCATTCTGGCGGGATTATTTGCCGCCGGGCGGAGGCGGGGCGGGTTCGGGTGGGGGTGGGGCCGGCGCAGCGGGGGGAACGGGGGGCGCGTTCTCCATCCACATGCACTCGACGTCGAAGATCAGAGGGGCGTTGGGCGGGATCGGGCCGCGCCCATTGGCTCCGTAGGCCATGTCCGCGGGAATGTAGATCCGACGGCGCGTGCCCTTGGCGATGCCCATGAGGCCGTCATTCCAGCCCTTGAAGATCTCGGCGGGGACACGGGTGCGGAAGGGGCCGCGCTGCGAGTTGCGCGACGTGTCGAACCGCGTCCCATCGGTGAGCCACCCGCTGTAGTGGACGGCGACATCGCCGCCGGGTGTCAGGCGGGGGGCGTCCACCGGCGGCGGGACAAGGTCGATGACGGTCAGGCCGCCTTCGCGCTTGTCCGCGGTGATAGTCGGGGTGGTGCGCGCGAACTTGGCCGCGGAGCCCGCCGCCGGCCCCCAGACCTGCTTGCCGTCCGCATCGAAGCCGCGGTCGGCGATAGTCAGGGTGTCCGGCGAGATCGTCACCTCGCTGGTCATTTCGACGGCCCCGCCTCGGGTGCTGGGGCACGGGTTGGCGGTGTTGCGCCCGGCGAACGTGCTGCCGGAGCGGGTCAGCGGCAGGTCCAGGTTCGGGCTCAACTGTTCGGCCTGCAGCGAGGGGAATACCTCGGGCGCGGCCCACAGGCCGACGATGGCGTCGCGAATCCCGGCATTGCCGCCCAGGTCCAGCAGGCGGAGCCGCAGCTGCCCCTGCCGCCGGTACAACTGCATGATGCCCTGGCGGAATGGGTTGGCCGGGTCATCGGCACGGGCCAGTTCAAAGTAGAGCGTGTGGCCCAACCCTTCGACAGCGACCGCGGCCGCGTGGAGTTGCAGCGCAGGCTCGGCCTCGGTCGGGGCTTGGGCATCCGTGGCGAACGAGCCGGTGAGCATGACGAGCGCGGCATCGATGTCGGGGTCCGGCGCGACGGCAGGGGTGCTCACGCCGGCCCTTGAATCGCAGCGTGCGGCCTCGGCGCCAGCGATTGGGGCGCACGCGAGCGCAACGCTCCAAGCCAGCGTGATCACTCTCGGCGGCTGTTGCATGACGGAGATTCCCTTTCGGCGACCCACACCCAAGGCGGCGCGCACCGGTCGCGTCGACCGATGTTCACGCCATTTCCGGGAACATCTTGCGGACCACGCCCACCAGGTCCTTGACGTGGCTGATCGACTCGTCCATCAGTTTCTTCTCGTCCGGGTTCAGGGCCAACGGGATCACCCGCTCCATCCCGCGCCCGCCCAGCACGCACGGCACGCCGATGAAGTACCCCTTGCCGCGCTGGCCGGGGGCGACGCCGAACTCGTCCTCGCAGTAGGCCGCGCACGGGATGATCCGCTTCTTGTCCTTGAGGATCGCTTCGACCATCTGCACCGTTCCGGCGCTGGGGGCGTACCAGGCGCTGGTGCCCATGAGTTTGACGATCTCGCCGCCGCCCACCTTGGCGCGTTCCATGCACGCCGCGATCTTCTCCTTGGGAAGGAGCAGGTCGATGGGGATGCCATGGACGGAGGTGAATCGCGGCAGTGGCACCATGTCGTCGCCGTGCCCGCCGAGCAGCAGGGCCGTGATGTCCTCGACCGAGCAGCCCAGCTCCATCGCCAGGAAGGCGCGGAAGCGGGCCACGTCCAGCGCCCCGGCCTGGCCGAGGATGCGCCCGGTCGGAAATCCCGTAACCTTCCACGCCACGTACACCATCGCGTCCAGTGGGTTGGAGACGACGATCACCACCGACTCCGGCGCGTACTTGCGGATGTTCTCGCACACGCTCCTGACGATGCCGGTGTTCACCGAGATGAGGTCGTCGCGGCTCATGCCGGGCTTGCGCGGCAGGCCGGCGGTCACCACGACCACATCCGAGTTGGCGATGTCGGCGTAGTTGGCCGTGCCGACAAGGCGCACGTCGAACCGCTCAACCGGGGCGCAGGAGGCGATGTCCAGGGCCTTGCCCTTGGCCACGCCCTCCTTGTCGGGGATGTCCAGCAGCACCACGTCGCCCAGTTCCTTCATGGCGATGGAGCGGGCGCACTCGCCGCCGATGTTGCCGGCGCCGATGACGCTGATCTTGGCTCGACGGGTAGGCATTGGCAGATTCCCATGGCGATGGCGTGAAGATGTCGGGGTGCCCCCGCGCGGACCGGCGCTAGCCGTCCCGAGGGGGGCAATCCTATGCGCTGCGCGCGCGGGCGTCGCCGCCAGCGACGGCCGCGGCCAGGCACGCGCGGGCGTCGGCAATCAGCCCGGTCAGGTGCGGGTCCAGCGGCTGGCCGGGCCAGAGGGCGGCCAGTTCCGCGCCGTGCCGGTCGATGAGGATCGCGGCCCTGTCCAGGGCCAGGGCCCGCTCCTCGCCGGAACCAAGGCGGCCCAGGTCGCCCAGCGCGAACGTGACGGCCTGGAGGCCGATGATCGGCGCCACGGCCGCGCGCCAGCGGTCCCCCTCGGAGTTCCTGGGCAGGGCGATGGAGGCTCGCGCGAAATCGGTCCAGTGGGCCAGCAGGGCGGGCCAGGTCATGTCGGCGAGCGGCTCGGGCATGGCTGCCACGATCGTAGAGCGCGCCGGTCCGAACGACCGTTCATCCGGCACTACACTGGCCCCATGGACCTCGACCCCGCCGCGCTCTCCATCGCCGAACGCTACAAACTGCTGATCGGCATCATCGTGCCGCGCCCCATCGCTTTCGTCTCGACGGTCTCGCCGGACGGGCGGCTGAACCTGGCCCCGTTCTCCTTCTTCAACGGCATCGGGTCCGACCCGATGACGCTGCTCTTCTGCCCCGTCAACAAGCCCGACGGCGGCGAGAAGGACTCGCTGCGCAACGCCAAGCCTGTCGCCGAGGGGGGCACGGGGGAGTTTGTCGTCAACGCCGTCTCCGAGCCGTTCGAGCGCCAGATGGCCGCGTGCGCCGAGCCGCTGGAGTGCGGCCAGAGCGAGTTCGACCTGAGCGGGCTCACGCCGGCCCTGAGCGTGGTCGTTCGACCGCCGCGCGTGGCTGAGTCGCCCGCGGCCTTCGAGTGCCGCACGATCTCGGTGGTGCGGCTCAACCCGGGCGCCGCCGGCGGCGGGAACGTCGTGATCGGGCGCGTCGTGCGGGTCCACCTGCGCGACGGCCTGGTGAACGAGCGGCTCCACGTGGATCCGGCGCGCCTGCGGGCCATCGGGCGCATGGGCGGCCTGGGGTATTGCCGCACCGCCGACCCGGCGGCGCGGTTCGAGATGCCGATGGGGCGCAAGGCCCTGGAGGGCGGGCCGGTATCGGGCGAGCCGCTGGGCTGAGCCGCGCCCGGACGAACCGCACTGAAAAAAAGACCCCCGGGCGCGGTGGGATGACGCCCGGGGGCAAAGGGAGGGAGACGGCTCATGGCCCACGCGCCCGACGTGGGAATGATCTGTCAGGAGGTCGGCCGGGGAGGGTGTGCCTGGGGAGAATCGGTCCCCGGCCGACCTGGTGTTGCTGCTCGTGTGGTGCCTCGTATGCTCTGCGATGCGGCGCCGGTGCGGGGCCGGGGGGTGGGGAACGTGGCTCGCTTTCAACGGCTCCGTGGCTTGTTCGCCGCGCCGTCGTTTGGGCGGGCCGTGGGTCCGTCTGTGGGATGGTCCATCATCCGCAGTCGGGGCGGTGGGTCCGTCCGCACGCCTGGGAAGGGAATCCCGCCGGCCCCGCGCCGTGCGCCTACCGCCTTGGTCCTTTCGTTGAAGTGGCGGGCCGGCGCGGTGTGGCGCCGCCGCCCTGCTCGGAGTGGTCCATCAGGAGCATCCCATCGAGTTGCCGCAGTTGAGGCACTTGTAGCAGGTGCCGCTGCGGACGGTGATCGCGCCGCAGGCGTCGCACGCCGGCGCATCGCCCTGGTTGTTCTGCATGGCCAGCGACAGCGCGCTGACCGCGCCCGAAGCGACCCGCACCGTCTCCTTGCCGTTCTCGATCCGGTGCACGCGCGTCGTCACCCGGACGGATGACTCGGTCAGGGACAGGCCCGCGCCGCCGTGCGACGGGCCCGCGCCGGGCCCCGGCGCGTGCGCCGGCACGCCTGGGGGCGCGGGCGAGGGCGTCGTCGCCCGGTCGGCGCCGTTGAGAGAGGGACGCGTCAGCACTCGGTCGGAGACATTGGGGCTTCTGGGCCACGGTTGATCGTCCTCCATTCCATTGCTGGATTGGGCGGCGGCGCGGCCGCCCTCGCTCGCAAGACCGCCGGACATGGCGGCCTCGGGGTTGCGCCGGGGCGCGGTCGCCTCGCGGTAGCCGGGGATGAACTCCATGCCCATCCAGCGGAAGATGTAGTCGACAAGGCTCTTGGCGAAGGGGATGTCGCGGTTGGTCGTCATCCCGGCGGGCTCAAAGCGCTGGTGGGTGAACTTGTTGACGAGGCTCTCGATCGGAACGCCGTACTGCAGGGCCACGGACACCGCCGTGCCCAGCGAATCCATCAGACCGCCGATCGTCGAGCCCTCCTTGGCCATGGTGATGAAGAGTTCGCCGGGCATGCCGTCCTCGTAGAGGCCGACGGTCAGGTACCCTTCGTGCCCGGCGATGTTGAACTTGTGGGTGATCGACGCGCGCGTATCCGGGAGGCGACGGCGCATCGGCCGGGCGTCGACGCGCGCGTCGGTCTCGATCTCGGCGTGGCGCACGTACGCGGGTGCGCCGGGCTCAAGGGCACGAGCCGGCGACATCGCAACCGCCGCAACCGCCCCAGGAAGCGGGGCCGATGCCGGTGCTTTTCCCGCGCCGGACCCTCCGGGCGAGGTCGCCTCGTCCGCCTCATCCCCTTCGGCGCCGGATGTGGAACTGAGCGGCTGGCTCAGTTTGCACCCGTCGCGGTACAGAGCGTTCGCCTTGAGCCCCAGTTCCCACGACAGCCGGTAGCACGCCGTGATGTCCTGCACCGTCGCGTCCGACGGCAGGTTGATCGTCTTGGAGATCGCCCCCGAGATGAACGGTTGCGCGGCCGCCATCATGCGGATGTGCCCATAAGGCTCGATGAACCGCCGGCCGTACTTGCCGCACTTGTTGGCGCAGTCGAAGACGCTCAGGTGCTCGCTCCTGAGGTGCGGGGCGCCCTCGACGGTCTGCGTGCCGCAGATGCGGTCGTTCAGGGGCGAGATCTGCTTGCGGGTCAGGCCCAGGTGGCGCAGGAGATTGAACTTCGCGTCGGCCTTGGCCGCGCCCGGGTCCAGGCCGAGTCGCCTGAGCAG
The DNA here is from genome assembly GCA_041483855.1 of Phycisphaerae bacterium. Classification (GTDB taxonomy): domain Bacteria; phylum Planctomycetota; class Phycisphaerae; order Phycisphaerales; family UBA1924; genus JBGPGM01. Next base: position 8,784 of record JBGPGM010000043.1, read on the forward strand.
ATCGTCGCCCAGGGACCAGGCGGTGAAGGCGAACGACAGTTCAAACACCGCGGGCAGCGCGTCGTGGATCAACGCCAGGTCGGCGTCGGCCAGGCCCTTGGACTTGAGCCACGCCTTGAAGGACATCTGCACGCCGCCGACGGCCTCGGGGGGCATGGGCACGTCCAGGCTGAGCGTCCCCAGCAGGTACGTCAGGATGTCGCGGATCTGCGCGTCGGTGTACCCCAGCGCCTTGAGCGCCGGCTTGACCGAGGCGTTGTCGATCTTGAAGTACCCGCCGCCCGCCAGTTTCTTGAACTTGACCAGCGCGAAGTCCGGCTCGATCCCCGTCGTGTCGCAGTCCATCAGCAGGCCGATCGTGCCGGTGGGGGCGATGACGGTCGTCTGGGCGTTGCGGTAGCCGAACTTCTCGCCCGCGCCGATCGCCTCGTCCCAGGCGCGCGTGGCGTGGGCCAGCAGGTCGTCGGCGTTGGCGATGTTCACCCGCCCGTGGTTGACCACGTCGTGGTCGATCGGCACCGGGGCGATCCGCATCTGCTCGTACTGCCCGCTGTCGCGCGGGATGCCGTGCGCGGCCCGTCCGTGGTTGCGCATCACCCGCAGCATGTTGTCCCGGTCCGGCGCGAAGCCGGCGAACGGCCCCAGCTGCGCGGCCATGACCGCGGATTGGCGGTAGGCGCGCCCGGTGAGGATCGCGCTCAGGCACGCGCACACCGCCCGGCCCTCGTCCGAGTCGTACGGGATCCCCGCCTGCATGAGCATCGCGCCCAGGTTGGCGTACCCCAGGCCGAGCGTGCGGTACTTGTACGACAGTTCC
>JBGPGM010000044.1:0-9539 GCA_041483855.1 Phycisphaerae bacterium
AAGCGACCGCCATCCCCGTCATGGCCACCTACCTGGCACGCCGACTGCTGCTGATGATCCCCACCTTGCTGGGGATCACCTGCCTTGTGTTCATGCTGGTGGCAATGGCCCCGGGCGGCATCGGCGCGGCGCTGCAGGCCCAGGCCGGCGGCAACATGCAGGCTTCGAGCGGCGTCGCCGTCCAGCAGGCCTACCTCGAAGACCGCTACGGCCTGAACGACCCGGTCATCCTCCAATACTTCCGCTGGCTCGGGCGCATCAGCCCGATCAAGTTCGGCCAGCGCGACCAGCTGCTGCCATCGGGCGAAGTCATCAGCCCGCCCAGGCCCATCGCCCCTCCGCCGTTATGGCAGTGGTTCACGCAGGCGCTGCCCGAGCCCGCACCGGCGCCCACCGAACCCATCGCCCGCGACACGCCCGCCGAGAAGCGACTCGAGGTCTACCGCGCCCTGGAGCGACGCTACGCCAACGACCGCTATGACCTGCTCGCCGCCACCACGCTGCTCAAGGGGCAGTTGGTCCGCTACGCCCGTGCGGCGGGTATCCCCGAACCTGGCGAGGCCAACAAGCCCCGCATCGGCGTGATCGAACGCGCCGGCCCGCTGCCGGCAATTCCGGAGTTCGCCCGCGTCAGGGAGCTCGAAGACAAGGCCATCGAGGCCTACGGGCGAGCCGTCTCCGCCCGCGCCGCCTTCGCCGCTCTTTACGACTCCCGGCCCTTCCCCGAGGCCGGCGTCGGCATCCCCGGCGTCATCAGCCTCGCCTGGCCTGATTTCGGCACCGCCTTCAGCCGCGGCCGGCCGGTGATCGAGATGATCCACCCGGCGCTCGCTGTCACCCTCTCTCTCAACCTCTGCGCTATCCCCATCATCTACTTCGTTGCCATCCCCAGCGGCATGCTGGCCGCGATCCGGCGCGGGTCGTTGCTGGATGTCGGCCTGGGCTCGCTGTATATCGCCCTCTATTCCTTCCCTGTCGTGCTCGCCGGCGTGCTGGCCATCGGCTTTCTGGCGAGCAGGGACTACCTCAACGCCTTCCCGGTTGCCGGTCTGCACGCCAAGGACGCCGACCTGTTCACGTTCCTGCCGTCGCACGATGCCGGGGGAACGTTCCGGCGCGGCTGGCTCCTGGACCTGCTCTGGCATATGGGCCTGCCGGTCATGTGCCTCGTCTACACCGGCTTTGCCATCCTGAGCAAGCAGACCCGCGCGTCCATGCTCGAGAACTTCAGCGCCGACTACGTCCGCACCGCCAAGGCCAAGGGCGTGGCCCCCAAGGACGTTGTCCTCCGGCACGTCTTCCGCAACAGCCTGCTGCCGCTGATTACCATCTTCGTCACGATCTTCCCCGGGATGCTCGCCGGATCGGTGGTCGTCGAGCGCATCTTCTCCATCCCCGGCATGGGCAGCCTCGTGCTTGACGCAGTCTACCTGCGCGATGGCGAACTGATCCTGGCCGACACGGTCATGATCGCCGTCGTCAACCTCGTCGCCCTATTGCTGGCCGACATCCTCTACGCCTTGGCCGACCCCCGTGTCACGTACGACTGATCCAAGATGCCGCCGATGACGACCGATCCCGGACAACAGGTGGTGCGAACCCAGCCGCTCGAGGCCGTCACCGGCGTCCAGCTCATGCAGGGTATCGGCGTGCCCCAGGCCCGGGGGTTCTGGGCCGACGCCTGGTCACAGGTCCTCAAACGCCCCGCCGCGGTGTGCGGCCTGGTCTGGGTCGGCGTCATCACCTTCTGCGCCGTCTTCGCCCCGATCCTGGCCAACGGCCATCCGCTGATCATGGAGACCCTGGACGCGCAGCGGCACGTGGTCTCTGCATCGTCCCCGCTCCTGCGATCCCTGACGCCCATGGACGTGCTGTTGCTGCTGACACCCTTCGCCGGCCTGCCGTGCCTCCTGCTCCGGGGCGAAGGCAGCCGCGTCCGCGCGCTTCGACTCGTCTTGGCCGGCTTCGTCTCCGCAATGATCGTCGCCATGCTCGCCTCCATCGCCCAGGCCATGATCCTGGGACGAGACCCCACCCCGTGGCTCAAGACCCTGCGTGACGACAGCTACGCTGGCTTCAAGGTCGGCTTGGGCGCGGCAGCTATCGTCGCGTGTCTAGGTCTGCTCGTGCCCCTGGGGACCGCACGACTCAAGCGCGTGCTCGTGCTGCTTATCGCCTGCTCCGTCGCGGGGGCGGTCGTGTGGCGGACCTGGGAGCGCGAGCCTGACAAGTTCGACTACCGCGACCGCCAGGCCGCGGGCCAGGTCCGCGCCGTCTACACCCTCGTTCCCTTCTCCCCTGACCAGCGCTACAGCGAACTCAACCGCAGGCGGCCGCTATCGACGCTGGGCGCGGGCCTGGGCCTGAAGTCGGACGCCCCCGGCGCCGACCACACATTCGTCCTCGGCACCGACGCCTTCGGTGCCGATGTGTTTACCCAGATCCTGCACGCCTCGCGCCTGTCGATCTCCATCGGCGTCGTCTCAACGGGCATCGCGCTGCTCATCGGCGTGACCATGGGGGCGATCATGGGCTACTTCGGCGGCTGGGTGGACCTGATGCTCTATCGCATTGTCGAAGTCTTCATGGCCGTCCCCGTCCTCTTCCTCCTCATCGTCGCCGTCGCTGTCCTGCCCACTGAGTGGCGCAACACCTATGTCATGATGGCCATCATCGGCTGCTTTACCTGGACCAACATGGCACGCTACACCCGCGCCGAGTTCCTCAAGCTCCGCAACCAGGATTTCGTCCAGGCTGCCCGGGCTGTCGGCCTGCCGCTCCGCTCCATTCTCTTCAGGCACATGCTCCCCAACGGCGTCGCGCCGGTGCTTGTCGACACCTCCTTCAGCATCGCCGCGGCCATCAACATCGAGGCCGTCCTCTCCTATCTGAACCTAGGCCCCATCGGCCAGGCCTCGTGGGGCAAACTCCTCTCTAGCGCCATCAGCGCCGAGGGAGAGTTCAAGTGGTGGCTGGCCGTCTTCCCAGGCCTCGCCATTTTTCTTACCGTTCTCGCGTACAACCTCATCGGCGAAGCCCTCCGCGACGCCATCGACCCCAAGCTCAAGAAGGCCCGTGTCTGACGCCCATGACTCCACCTGCACCCACTCCGCCCGTCCCCCCGCGCATCCTCGACGAGACCAGGCCGCTCCTGCGCGTCGCCGACCTGGCCGTCTCCTTCGACAACGGCTCCGGGCCGCGCATCCAGGCCGTGGACGGCCTCCGCTTGTCCATCTACCCGCGCCAGACCCTCGCCGTCGTCGGCGAGTCCGGCTGCGGCAAGTCCGTTACCGCCATGAGCCTGCTCCACCTCGTCCCCCGCCCCCCGGGGCGATTCGACCGCGGACAGGCCCTCTTCGAGACCGACGGCGGCCCCGCCGACCTTCTCCAGATGGCCGAGCGCCAGATCCGCACCATCCGCGGCAACGAGATCGCCATGATCTTCCAGGAGCCGATGACCTCCCTCAACCCCGTCTACACCATCGGCGACCAGATCTTGGAGGCCATCCTGCTGCACCAGCGCGTCACCGTCCGCCAGGCCCGCGACATCGCCATCGCCGCCATGACCGACGTGGGCATCCCCGACCCCGCGGGCCGCATCAAGGCCTACCCCCACCAGTTCTCCGGCGGCATGCGCCAGCGCGTCATGATCGCCATGGCCCTGGCGTGCCGCCCCAAGCTCCTGCTGGCCGACGAGCCCACCACCGCACTCGACGTCACCATCCAGGCCCAGATCCTGGACCTGCTGCGCGACCTGCAACGCACCCGCCAGATGGGCATGATGCTCATCACCCATGCCCTGGGCGTCGTCGCCGAGAACGCCGACGTGGTCTGCGTCATGTACGCCGGACGCGTCGTCGAGTACGCCACCGTCTTCGAACTCTTCGACCACCCGCTCCACCCCTACACCCGTGGCCTGCTCGCCAGCATCCCCAAGGTCGGCGAGGTCCGCGACCGCCTCGTCACCATCAAGGACGTCATCGACAACCCCGACGAGTTCCGCCGCCTTCCCGGCGCCGAGCGCGGCGTCCGTCCCTGGTGGCCGTGGCACCAGGCCCCCGCCGACCTGGCCCCTCAGCCTGGTCCCGCGGGCGACTACTACCTCCAGGAAGTCACGCCAAACCACTGGGTCGGAGTGTGGCGCACCGAGATCGTCAAGTCCCACCAGAGCCGCGCACCGGACATCGCCTACCGGATCGCCGACGACCCCGCTCACGCCGACCGCTTCGCTGTCCAGACGGCCTGAAATGCCAGCTGACCGCGGCACGCTCGGCCATACGTTATCAACAATGGCTCTATGTACAGGCAAAAACGCATGCGTTCGTTCGTCCAGTCACTATTCGCCGGCAAATCCGCGGATCGATCGTCGTATCTTCCGATTGGACAATGGTTTGCAAACCGTGAACTCGCGGTGCCTCCAGGTGAACCAAGACTTGCCTTCGTCGCCCTTCACCGCTCCTCAAAGTTATCCACAGCCTCTGCACCCCGGCCGTCGCGTTGCATCCGCTGCCCAGCGGCATCCGATAAGTGCAGCCCATGAGGGTCGTCATCCTCGCCGACAGTTCCTTCGCCCGCCGCGAGCAGGCCCTCCTCTCCCTTCTCCAGATCGGGTTGGCCGACGAGGGCGTGCGCGTGGTCCACGCGATCCCCGCCTCCGCCGAGGACATCCCCGCCCCCCTCTACTCCACGCTGGTCCGCTATGAGGACCTGGGCTTCGCGTTCTCACGCCCGGCGCGCGTGCGCCGTCTCGTCCGCGCCCTGGCCGGCGCACTCGAGGGGGACGACGAACCGGCGGCGTGGCTCGATGTCGTCCACGCCTTCGGCGCCCGCGCCTGGCTCATCGCCCTGGAACTGGGCCGGCAGACCGGCGCGCCCGTCGCGCTCGATGTCTCTTCCGCCGTCGACGTCCACGGCGCGGGCCGCCTCCTGGCGCACCAGGCCGCGCCCACGCCGACCCTTCTGGCGCCTGACGAGGCTGTTCGGCGCGCGCTGAGCCGGGCCGTCGTCTCCGCGCACATCGCCTTGACGCCCTGGGCCGTGCCGACTCCGGTGGGGCCGCGCCCGGCGTATATTCCCGGGCGTGCCCTGGCGCTGTCCATCCTCGCCAGCGGGGACGACCCTGGAGCGGTGCTGCCCGTCCTCGACGCCCTCGCCCGCGTCACGCAGCGCCGCCCCGACACGCTCATCTTCCTCAGTGCCGAGGCCGTGCAGCGCGCCGACGCGTGGGCCAGCGGTTGGAGCGTCGGATGGGCGGGGAGTGGGGGGAGTGGGGCCGTTTGGCGCCGCGCCGGCCGATTGCAGTTGGCCGATCGCCTCAGCCTCGTCGCCGACATGGAGGGCCGGCGCGACCCCATCCTCCAGACCGACATCCTTATCCAGCCCGAGGCCCTGGGTCGCCACCACTCGCTGACCCTCGCCGCCATGGCCGCGGGCGTCGTCATCGTCGCCGCCACGGACCCGCTCGTTGAGTACCTCATCGACGGCCGGACGGCGCGCCTCGTGTCCGCCCGCACCGCCGACGCGTGGGAAGCCGCACTCGTCCCGTTCATCTCCGACCCCGGCGCGGCCCAGGCGCTGGCGACCTCCGCCCGCCAGTACGTCCTCGATGAGCGCAGCGCCAGCGCCTACGTGGCCTCCGTCCTGAGCGCCTATCAATCCATGGCCGCCTCCCTCCCCAGCCGCGCCGACGCCGGCAGTCCGTCAATCTGACCGCCGCTGGTCTGACGCCCCCGCCTTCTTCTTGCTGCTTGATTCCTACTGCGTGCCTCTCCCCCCCGATGCCCCGCCTCCCCTTCGACCCATCCCGAATGGCCGCCCGCGCCTCCCCGGCGACGCCGCCTCCCAGCGCGCCGGCCGACGGCCTCACCGTTACCCAGCTCGCCGCCCTCATCAGCGGTGCGTTGCGAGACCGCCTCCCCCAGCGCCTCCGCGTCATCGGTGAGGTCAGCACTTTCCACGACCGCACCCACTGGTACTTCGACCTTAAGGACGCCGGCGCCGTCATCAACTGCGTGATGTTCGCCTCCGGCGCGGCCAAGGCCGGCTTCCGTCCCGAGCCCGGCCAGCAGGTCGTCGTCACCGGTCACGTCGAGTTCTTCGCCCGACAGGGTCGGACCCAGTTCTACGCCGAGAAGATCGAGCCCATCGGCGCCGGCGCACTCGACCTGGCCTTCCGAAGACTCTGCGAGGAGCTGCGCGCCCTGGGATGGTTCGATGAGAGCCGCAAGCGCCCCCTGCCCGTCCTCCCCCGTCGTATCGCCGTCGTCACCAGCCGCACCGGCGCCGCCCTTCAGGACGTGCTCGATACCATGCGCCGGCGCTGCCCCGCTATCGGTGTCCTCATCGCCGACGTGCACGTCCAGGGCGAAGGCAGCGCCGCCGAGGTCGCCGCGGCCATCAACCGCATCAGCCGCCAGCACGCCCGGCTGGGCGTCGACGCCCTCCTCGTCACCCGCGGCGGGGGCTCCAAGGAAGACCTGTGGACCTTCAACGAGCGCACCGTCGCCGAGGCGATCGTCACCTGTGCCATCCCCGTCGTCGCCGCCATCGGGCACGAGACCGACACCACCATCGCCGAACTCGTCGCCGACCTGCGCTGCGCCACCCCCACCCAGGCCGCCATGCGCCTCACCCCCGACAGCGCGGCCCTGCTCGAACAACTCGACTCCTCCGCCGACCGCCTGGGCTCGCTCCTGCGCCGCCGGATCCGGCACGAGTACGAGCGGCTTCGCGCCGCCGCGCGACACCCCTTCTTCACCGCCCCGGCCCAGACCATCGGGCGCGCCGCCGAGGGCCTCGGCCACGCGTCCCGCCGCCTCGGCGCGGCGTTGCGCGAGCGGCTCTGGGCCGCCTCCCACGCGGTCGAGCGCCGGTCGGCCCAACTGGAACGCTACCGTCCCGCCGCCGTCTACGCCCAGCGCCAGGCTCGGCTCCACGGCCTTGCCGGCACCCTTCGCGCGGCCATGACCGCCCGCCTGAGCGCCGCCGACGCCGAAGCGCCCCACGCCCGGCTCACCCACGCCTGCGCCCTGGCCCTGGAACGCCGATGGACCCGCCTCACCGCCGCGGACCGCGAACTCGAACTCGTCGGCCCCATGAGCGTCCTGAAGCGCGGCTACTCCTGCACCTTGCGCCCCGACGGCTCGGTGGTCCGCTCCGTGCGCGACGTGGCCTCCGGCGACCCCATCAACACCCGCGTCGCCGACGGCTCGTTCACCTCGGTCGTCACCGACCAGCCCGCCGACCCGCCGCCGCGCGCCGTAACGCCGGCCCCGCCCTCGCCCAAGCCCCAGCGCTCCACGAAGCCAAGTGCCGGCATCCCCGACCAGCCCGGTCTCTTCCCCTCGGCGCCGTAGGCCTGCTTGCCGGCGCCGGCCACGCGGGCGGTCTCGCAACCACGCCCCCCACATGGACCCACTCCCCAACCCTTGGTACCGTCTCCTGACGTGAGCACGCGCCCCAAGACCACCTCCAAGGCCTCTCCCGCCGACCTCCCCTTCGAGCAGGCCCTCGAACAGGTCGAGTCCATCATCCAACGAATCGAATCCGGCGAGATCGGCCTCGAAGAGTCGCTCACCGACTACGAGCGCGGCGTGGCCCTCATCCGCCGCTGCAAGGCCGTCCTCAAGCAAGCCGAGCAGCGAGTCGAAGAACTCACCAAGCGCCTCGACACCGCCGATGACGCCACGTCCGCCTCCGACGACTCCGCCGAGCCAGGATCGCCCGCCTGATGCACGACTACGAGGTCTACCTCCTGATGGCCAGGGCGTTCTGGGTCATCTTCGTCTTCGCCTACGGCGCCTGCGTCGGGTCGCTCATCAACGTCCTGGTCTACCGCTTGCCCCGCGGCCTGGGCGTCGTCACGCCCCCCTCGCGCTGCCCCGCCTGCGGCACGCGCCTGACCTGGCGCGAGAACATCCCCGTCCTGGGCTGGCTGATCCTGCGCGGGCGCTGCCGCTTCTGCAAGTCGCCGATCTCGCCCGAGTACCCCATCGTCGAGGCATTCGTCGGCCTGCTCTTCACCCTCTTCTTTGTCCTCTGGTACATGCTCCCCGCCAAGGCCGTTTTCCTGGGCGTCGATTGGGGCGCGATCCGCCCCGAGTGGGCCTTCATCGACGTCCGCGACAACTGGCCGCGCGTCAGTTGGCCGCTCTTCATCGTCCTGCTCACGCTGCTCGGCTCGCTGACAGCTATGACGATTGTGGACGCCAAGACCTACACGATCCCGCTCGTCCTACCGTGGTTCGCAACCGTCGTCGGCGCCTCGATCCATGTCCTCTACGCGATCTGGGTGCAGTGGCGGTTTCCGGGTGGCCGGCTGCCGTACCGCTCGCCGGGGTTCGGCTGGGTCTGGGCCATCACCACCCCGGAGGGGCTCGGAGGCTGGTGGTGGGTCGGCGCGTCGATAGGCGCCGTCATCGGGCTTGGCGTCTCGATGATCCTGCTCAAGGCCGGCATGATTCGGCGCAGTTTCGCCGACTACGACGAATGGGAAGCGCGCGTAAACGCCCAGGCTGCCGCGCCCACTCAGGGATTGGCCGGCACCCCATCCCAGCCAACCTCACCGGTACCGCAAGCGCCTACCGAGTCTTCGGGTCTTACCCCCAATACAGGGGGTCCCGCGCCCTATGTCGCCCAACCATCCACAAGCCCCTCGAACGAACCCTCCTCGGGTCCCCATATGTGGATCCAGTACCCACACGCTCGGCGCGAGATGTTCAAGGAAATCGCCTTCCTTTCTCCCTGCGTCGCTCTTGGCTTCGCCGGCGGCAGGTTGCTCCAGTTCACGACCGGCCCGATCCCTCTCTGGCTTGACGTCCTTGCCGGCGTGCTCATGGGCTACCTCATCGGTGGCGGCATCGTTTGGGGCGTCCGCATCTTCGGTTCGCTCGGCTTCGGGCGCGAGGCGATGGGCTTGGGCGATGTGCATCTCATGGCCGCGGTCGGCGTTTGCAGCGGCTGGATCGATGCCGCCCTCGCCTTCCTCGGCGCGGCCTTCGTCGGGCTGGCGTGGGCCGTCATCGGCCGGCTTTTCTCGGGAAAGTTCAGCCGCGCCCTGCCCTACGGACCCTATCTGGCAGTCGCGACGGTCCTCGTCTTGCTCTGCAAGCCATGGATCGAGCAGGGTTTGACGCACCTTTTGCAGGTCCCGCCCGGTCAACCGTCGATAAACATTCCCTAAAGGCACGACACGGTCGGTCGATATCAGATATGGAAAGCACGGGGACGGGCAGGCCGTCGGCCGAAGACCACGGCACGGAGCCAAATCGGCGCCGGCCTGCCTCGCGGGTTGACAGTCCCGTGGATTCGGATAGCGTTGGCGCGTTGATCCAAGGGCGGAGGGGCGAGCCGGACGGAGCCGGTGTTGGGGCCGGGAACATATGGAGACCGTTGCGATGAAGACCATGGCAGGGACGAACAGAATGGCGGGTATCGTGGGTGTGTGTGTGCTGTGCCTGGGCGCCTCGCTGATGGGCGGCTGCCAGGGCCTCAAGCAGAAGAACGCCCTGCTCATGCAGGAGAACGAGAACCTGCGCGAA
>JBGPGM010000045.1:0-9461 GCA_041483855.1 Phycisphaerae bacterium
CGCCATCCTCTGCCTGCTCAAGCAGAAGTGGCGCACGAGCATCAACCGGGCCGCCGAGGCCATGACCATCTTCGCCGTCATCTGCGCCGCCACCTACCCCGGCATCCACGTCGGGCGGGTCTGGATGGCCTGGATGATGTTCCCCCTGCCCAACAGCAACTCGATCTGGCCCAACTTCCGCTCCCCACTGCTCTGGGACCTCTTTGCCATCAGCACCTACGGCACCGTCTCGCTGCTCTTCTGGTACATGGGCATGATCCCGGACTTTGCGACTCTGCGCGACCGCGCGGCACTGGAGCTCCGGGACAACCCCGACGGCCCCACCGTCCTGCCGTTCCTCAGGACGCGGATCGCCGCGGTGCGCGCCTTCGTCTACGGCCTCCTCAGCGTCGGCTGGCGCTTCAGCCAGCGTCACTGGCAGAACTACGAGAAGGCGTACATCATGCTCGCCGGCGTGAGCACCCCGCTGGTGCTCAGCGTGCACAGCATCGTCTCATTCGACTTCGCCACCAGCGTCCTGCCCGGGTGGCACACGACGATCTTCCCGCCGTACTTCGTGGCCGGGGCCATCTTCGGCGGCTTCGCCATGGTGCTGCTGCTGATGATCCCCTCACGCGAGCTGTACCCGAACATGAAGGACCTGGTCACCCTGCGCCACCTGGAGAACATGGCCAAGATCATCGTCGTCACCGGGTCGATGGTCGGCTTCGCCTACACGATGGAGTTCTTCATCGCCTGGTACAGCGGCAACAAGTACGAACTGGGCGCCTTCCTCAACCGCGCCACCGGCCCCTACTGGTGGGCCTACTGGACCATGATCTCCTGCAACGTGGTCAGCCCCCAGGTCTTCTGGTTCCGCTCGTGCCGCACCTCGCCGATGGTCATCTTCCTGGTCAGCCTGGCCGTGACCGTCGGCATGTGGTTCGAGCGCTTCGTCATCATCGTCACCAGCCTCCACCGCGCCTTCGTCCCCGGCATGTGGGGCATGTTCTTCCCCACCCCCGTGGACATCCTCACCTTCACCGGAACCGTCGGCATCTTCACCACCCTCTTCCTGCTCTTCCTCCGCTTCCTGCCCGTCTTCGCCATGGCCGAGATCAAGAACGTCCTGCCCGCGGCCAACCCGCACGCGCACGGCGCCGGGCACGGGCATCCCAGCAAGGGGGCGCACTGACATGGGACTGTTCTTCAAGAAAGCCGAGGGCAAGACCTACAAGACCGAATCGGGCGCGATCGTCTACGGCGTGATGGCCGAGTTCGCCACCCCCGCCGCCCTCTACCACGCCGCCGAAAAGGTCCGCAACACCGGCTACCGCCGCTGGGACGTCTACAGCCCCTTCGCCGTACACGGCATGGACGAGGCGATGGGGCTGCGTCCTACCCGCCTGCCGCTGGTCGTGGGCACGATCGGGCTGACCGCGGCGTTCCTGGGCTGGTTCATGCAGTGGGGCATCACGCTCCTGCTGCCGCAGGTCGTGCAGGGCAAGCCGCCCACCGCGTGGGAGCCGTTCACACCGATCACGTTCGAGGTGGGCGTGCTGCTGACGGCGTTCGCGTCGCTGCTGGGCATGCTCGCCTTCAACGGACTGCCCATGTGGTACCACCCGCTGCTCAAGAAGGAGCGGTTCCTGCGGGTCAGCGACGATCGGTTCGTCATCTGCATCGAGGCGCGCGACCCCAAGTTCGACCCCCGGCGCACGCGCGACCTGCTCGAATCCGCCGGGGGGACCAGGGTGGACCTGGTCGAGGAGTAGGCACACGGAGCGGCCGGGACAGAGGCGGCGGGGTACGCGGCAGGATGGTCCAGGACGAGTTTGCGGAGCATCGGGATGCGGAATGACACGATGACACGATGGGCCATGCGGGGGGCGTGCGTTGGCGCGCTGGCGGCCGTCGCGGGCCTGGCCGGCTGCCGCGGCGAGCGCAGCGAGGACCCGCCGCACCAGTTCCTGCCCGACATGGACGACTCGCCCAAGTTCAAGCCGCAGGCCCAGACGGAGTTCTTCGCCGACGGGCGCTCGATGCGCCCCACGGTGGTGGGAACGGTCGCCTTCGGGTGGAGCACGCATCCCGACGACCCCGCCCGGCGCCGCTTCCTCAAGGAGGACGAGGCGTACTACCAGGGCGCCCTCGGCGTGGACGACAAGGGCGAGCCGAACTACATCGACCGCATCCCCGTTCCCGTGACCGGCGCGCTGCTCAAGCGCGGCCAGCAGCGCTTCAACGCCATCTGCTCCGCCTGCCACGGCTACCTGGGCGACGGCAAGGGCGAGGTCGGCAAGCGGTGGTCGGCGGTGCTGCCCAACTACCACGACCCCAAGTACCGCGACCGGACGCAGAAGACGGGCAAGGACGGGTACGTCTTCAACGTCATCCGGCACGGCGTTTTCGACGTGACGGGCAAGCAGAAGATGCCCTCCTACGGGCACGCCGTCAACGAGGACGACGCGTGGGCGGTCGTCGCCTACGTCCGCGCCCTGCAGGCCTCCTGGACCAACGACCTGGCCGAGGTTCCCGCCGACGTGCGACCGCGCCTGGAGAGCACCCGGCCCCCTCCGCCCAAGCCCAAGCCGGCCACGCCCGCCCCCGCCGCTCCGGGCGCGGCCCCTGGCGCGGGCGCCCCGGCTACCCCGGGTGCGCCGGCGGACACCAAACCCGGGGCCAAGTCGCCGGAGGCCAAGCCATGAGCCAGATTGCCGCGCACGCCAAGGGCGGAAACGACGATGGGCATGGCGGCGGCGCGCGGCCGGTCGTGCACGTCGATCCCGCCGCGGTCACGCTCGCGGCCGGGTCGTGGCAGGCCCTTTCCGTGGGCCTGCTCTTTGTCGGCGTGGTCTCACTGGCCGCCACGCTGCTGGGCGGCTACACCGTGGGCCCCGTTCACGCCCTGGCGGCGTACCACATGGGGTTCCTGGTCACCGTGGGCTTCGCGCTGGGGTCGCTCGGGCTGCTCATGATCTTCCAGCAGACTCAATCCGGCTGGAGCACCACCATCCACCGCCAGCTGGCGAACGTCGCCGGCCTGTTCCCACTGTGCGCGCTGCTGTTTGTCCCGGTGGTGGCGCTGGAGTTGTACTCCGGGGGCGGGCTCTTCAAGTGGCTCAGCCCCTCGCACGCTCACGGCGACCCGCTGTCGGCGCACAAGGCCCCGTACCTCAACGCGTCATTCTGGCTGATCCGCACGGCCGTGTACTTCGGCCTGTGGACGTTCTTCGGATCGACGCTGCTCCGCCTGGGCCGCACCCAGGACACGACGCGTGACCCCGCCCTGACGGTCAGAGCGCGCCGCCTGTCTTCGTTCGGCCTGCTGATCTATGCCCTCTCGACCGCCTTCGCCGCTTTCGATTGGATGATGAGCCTGGACCACCTCTGGTTCAGCACCATGTACGGCGTGTACTTCTTCGTCGGCAACATCCTCTCGGCCATCGCGCTGTGCGTGGTGATCCTGTCGGTCCTCCGCCTGCGCGGCAAGCTCAAGGGCGTGGTCACCGACGAGCACTTCCACGACCTGGGAAAACTGCTCCTGTCGTTCTCCGTTTTCTGGGCCTACATCGCCTTCAGCCAGTATTTCCTGATCTGGTACGGCAACCTGCCCGAGGAGACCGGATGGTTCACGCTGCGTAAGGAGAACGGCTGGCAGTACGTCGGCATCATCCTCGCCATGGGCCAGTTCGGCGTTCCCTTCCTGTACCTGCTGTGGAGGCAGACCAAGCGGAACACCCGATCGATGCTCGCGATCAGCGTCTGGATCATCCTCGTCCACGTGATCGACATCTTCTACAACGTCCGCCCGTCGGTCTACGGGCCCAAGGGCATGGGCCTGGAGAACGCGTGGCTCGATGTCCTGGGCATCCTGGGGCCCGTTTGCATCTTCCTGGGCGTGCTGGTGCGTCGCATCGGCGCCGGGCCGCTCATCCCGCTGGGCGATCCGCGACTGCGCGAGGGCTTGGCCCATCGGAACTACGTCTAGTTTGAACCGCGCCGGCCAGCCGGCAACGACCCGCCGGCCGCCGGAAAACGTACGGTATAACAGGAATTGATGGGGTTTTCAGCCATGTCAGAAGCGCACCATCACGGGCCAGGGCATCACGAGCACGCGGTCACGCCGCCCTTCCACGACACCCCCGATCCGTGGCACCGGCACTCGCCCGCCGAAAAGCCTCAGCGGGCCCACGGCGAGGCCACCTCCTTCAAGCAGGTGCTCGGGATCGGCCTGGGGTCTTTCCTCATCGTCACGATCACCGTCTACATCGTCTACGGGTACTACACCTGGTACACGACGGACATCCTCAACCAGCAGGAGGGATTTGGCAACGGGCTCGAGCTCCCAGCCAAGACGGTCAAGGAGGCCGCGTTCGCCGACTTGGCCGGCTACGGCTGGGTCAAGGACCAGGACAACTATTCCGGCTATGTCCAGATGCCCATTCAAAGGGGGATGGAGAAGGTCGTCGCGGAGTACAGCGTCAAGAAGTGATCCGGGGGGGAGTGGGCAGGGCGGAGCAAGCCGATCGTGAAAGTTCGAGCGGGACAGAACGGGCAAGCACGCGTGGTCAGGTGGGCCGCGCCGATGGCCGCGTTGGCGCTCGGCCTCACCGCCGGCGTGCTGCCGCCCGCGCCCGCCCGGGCCCAGCTCATCCGTAACGAACTTCCCGCTCCCGTCCGCGGCCTGGAGCTCAAGGACCACCTGGGCCAGACTATCCCCGTGAACCTGGAGTTCACCGATTCAGACGGGCGCCAGACCACGCTGGAAGGCTGCTTCACCGGCGCTCGGCCCGTGGTCATGGTGATGGTGTATCTCCGCTGCCCGATGCTCTGCCCGAAGGTCCTCCAGGAGGTCGCGGACTCCCTCAACGGCCTGGATTTCACGGTCGGCAAGGACTTCGACGCCGTCATCGTCAGTTTCGATCCGCGCGACGGCCCGACCGAGGCAACCAAGGCCAAGTCGGACATGCTGATCAACTACCACACCCGGGTAGCCGCCGAGTCGGTCCGCAAGGGCTTCCGGTTCCTGACCGGGTCGGCCGAGAGCGCGCGGGCGCTGGCCGACTCGCTGGGGTTCGCGTACCGGTTCCTGCCCGAGTCCGGCGAGTTCTCGCACGGCACGGCCATCTACGTGCTCACTCCGAAGGGGCGGATCAGCCGCGTCCTCCCGCGGCTGGACTATCCCGTCAAGGACCTGCGTCTGGCGCTGCTGGAGGCCGGCGGCGGCCAGATCGGCAGCGCCGTGGACCTGTTCACGCTGTGGTGCTACCACTACGACCCGGCGAGCGGCACGTACACGGTCCAGGCGGTGCGCATCATGCGGATCGGGGCGACGCTGTCGGCCCTGACGGTCGGATCGATCATCGGCTGGCTGGCCTACGGCGAGCGTCGCCGCCGGCGGGCGGGCGAGCGCGCCGGTGCGGTGGCTCAAGCGGCCGGCGTTCGGGCGCGCGGGGCGGAGCGGGGCGAGGTGGTGGGGGGGGTGGCGGGCGGGGGACAGTTGATGGGGCACGCGCGATGACGAGTGTTGTGACGATCGGACAGCAGTTCCTGCGCGACATGTGGTTCAGCCGGTCGAACTCGACCCAGGCCGCGGAGACCGACTTCCTGTTCTTCTTCGTCCTGTGGGTGAACATCCTCTCGTTCCTGTTCCTGATGGGCACCACGACGTACTTCGTGATCAAGTACCGGAGTCGGCCGGGAGTACCGACGCAGCGCAGCGTCTCGCACAACACGCCGCTGGAACTGGCCTGGTCCATCATCCCGCTGATCGTGATGGTGCCGATCTTCTTCTGGGGCTTCGCCGGCTTCCTGAAAAAGCAGGCCGCGCCGGCGGGGTCCGAGGAGATCCGCGTCAACGCCGAGAAGTGGAAGTGGACGCCGGTGTACTCCAACGGCGGCCAGCCCAAGGAGTACCAGAAGTTTATCCACGAGGACAACGATGTGCCGGTGATCTTCGTGCCGGCGGGCCGGCCGGTGAAGCTGATCATGACCAGCAAGGACGTCATCCACTCCCTCTTCATCCCCGATTTTCGCACCAAGATCGACGTGACCCCCAACCGCTACACCAGCATGTGGTTCCAGGCGATCGATCCCACGCCCTACGACCCGGACACCAAGACGTACAAGGACCACTACGTCTTCTGCGCCGAGTACTGCGGCGACAACCACTCGCAGATGGCCGCGCTGCTGCGCGTCGTCCCCGCCGACCAGTACGAGGCGCTCAAGGCGGACCTGCTTCTGCCGCCCGAGGGCGCCAAGCCGGAGGAACTGGGCGAGTTCTGGTGGTCCAAGCGATTCGGTTGCAAACAGTGCCACACCATCGACGGCAAGGCGAGCACCGGCCCGACGTGGTTCAACCTCTGGGGCTCGACCGTCGAGTTCGACGATGGCACCACGCTTGACCTGAAGGACGCCGAAACGTTCTTCAACTACGTCCGCGAATCCGTCTACGAGCCGCAGGCGAAGACCGTCAAGGGCTTCCCCAAGACGACCATGAACAGTTTCCAGGGCCTGCTCGACGAGAAACAGTTGTCCCAGATCATCGCCTTCATGCGCTCGCCCAAGGTTAGCCCGGCGACGGCGCCGGCCGGCGGCGGCGACCAGCCCAAGCCGCCCGAGGCGGGGGCGCCGAAGGGCGGAAGCGGCGGGGTGGGCGGCGCCGGCGGGGAAGCCAAAGGTGAGACTCCGGCCAAGCCGGGCGGGAAGTAGGCGCGGCGGAGGGGTCGGAGTCAGTTGGAGAGCGCAGCCATGGCGACCATCGGAAACATCAAGGGCGGGCTCGCCGGGGGGCACGGCGGCGTGCACGGCGACGGGCACGATGTGAGTTACCTGCACCCCAAAGAGACGATCCTGGCCACGATCTGGGACTGGGCGTCCACGATCGACCACAAGAAGATCGGCGTCATGTACCTCGTCGCCGTCCTGTTCATGTTCTTCCTGGGCGGGATCGCGGCCCTGGTTGTGCGCCTGGAACTGCTCCATCCGACCCATGTGGACACCGTGAACCACGTCATCTCCGGCAACATGCTGGGCCACCTGTTCGGCGTGGGCGACGACCTCAACAAGAGCAACGACTACTACAACCGGGCGATGACGCTGCACGGGATCATCATGGTCTTCCTGGTGATCGTCCCGGGCGTGCCCGCCTCGCTGGGCAACTTCCTGCTGCCGCTGATGATCGGCGCCAAGGACGTCGCCTTCCCCCGCCTGAACCTGGCCTCCTGGTACATCTACCTCACCGGCTCGATCTTCGCCGTCCTGGCCATGATCCTCGGCGGCGTGGACACCGGCTGGGTCTTCTACGTGCCCTACAGCACCACGACCGACGACGGCTACCTGCGCGTCGTCTGGATGGTCACCGCGGCGTTCGTCGTGGGGTTCTCGTCCATCTTCACGGGCCTGAACTTCGTCGTCACCACGCACAAACTCCGGGCCCCGGGCATGGGGTGGTTCGACATGCCCCTGTTCGTGTGGGGGATCTACGGCGCGGCCATCATCCAGGTGCTGGCCACCCCGGTCATCGGCATCACGCTGCTGCTGCTGATCTTCGAGCGCCTGTTCCACATCGGCATCTTCGACCCGCGCATGGGCGGCGACCCCGTGCTCTTCCAGCACTTCTTCTGGTTCTACAGCCACCCCGTGGTGTACGTGATGATCCTGCCGGGGATGGCCATCATCAACGAGCTGATCGCCGTCTACAGCCGCAAGACGATCTTCGGCTACCGGGCCGTCGCCTTCAGCACCCTCTCCATCGCCGGCATTTCCTTCATCGTCTGGGGGCACCACCTGTTCACCTCCGAGGGGGAGGTGGCCGCCGCCGTATTCAGCGCCCTGACCTTCCTGGTCGCCATCCCCACGGCGGTGAAGGTCTTCAACTGGATGACGACGCTGTACAAGGGCTCGATCGACCTCAAGACGCCGATGCTGTACGCCCTGGCGTTCCTGTTCCTCTTCTCGATCGGCGGCCTGACCGGCCTGTTCCTGGGCGCCCTGTCGGTGGACCTGCACCTGCACGGCACGTACTTCATCGTCGCCCACTTCCACTACGTGATGATGGGCGGCACGATCATCGCCTTCATCGGCGGCATCCACCACTGGTGGCCCAAGATGTTCGGGAAGATGTACAGCGAGTTTTGGGCCCGCATCGCCTGGGCCTTCGTCTTCGTCGGCTTCAACCTCACCTTCTTCCCACAGTTCATCATGGGCTCGCTGGGCATGCCGCGGCGCTACGCCACCTACGTGCCCGACTATCAGATCTACCACACCCTGAGCACGGTCGGGTCCTGGGTGCTGGCCATCGGCATGTTCCTGCACCTGTTCGTCTTCATTCACTCGCTGGTGCTTGGCAAGAAGGCCCCGCCCAACCCCTGCGGCGGCCTGACTCTGGAATGGACCGACGCCGCCAGCCCGCCCATCGAGCACAACTTCCACCGCGAGCCGGTGGTCACCCACGGGCCCTACGACTACGACGACGTCCTGCCGCCTCAGACCGAACCCGGCGAGTTCATCCTTCCCGCTCCCGCCCCCGCGAGCCGGGCCGGGCACTGACCCCACCCGCCCCCCCCGGCGCGCGCCGGCGCCCCGCGCACGACCGCACGAATCTCCCCACGTTCCCTTGATCGGATTGACCCACGATGGCGACCATTGACGCACACGACGCGATCGCGGCGGAACTGACGGGCGCCACGCCCGCGGACTTCTACAAGCCCGCCCCGCACTTCTTCGACCGCGACCACGAGTTCGACACGGTCAAGTTCGGCATCTGGCTCTTCCTGGGCACCGAGATCTTGCTCTTCAGCGGGATGTTCTGCGCCTATGGCGTCATGCGCATGATCCACCCCGAGGCCTTCGTCCACGGCTCCAGCCTGCTGGAGATCCACTGGGGACTGATCAACACCATCGTCCTGCTCGTCTCGTCCTACACCGTCGCCGCCGGAGTGCGCCACGCCCAGACCGGCAACCGCAAGTGGCTGCTCATCAACATCGCCATCACGTTCCTGTGCGGCCTGGTGTTCATCCTCGTCAAGTTCATCTTCGAGTACTGGCCCAAGTACCAGCTGGGCAAGCTGCCCGGCATGTACTACTCCTATCCCTACTACTCCAGCGAGTACGAGCCCATCTGGTGGGGCATCTACTGGGGCGCCACCGGCATCCACGCCAGCCACGTCCTGGTCGGCATGGGCCTGTTCACCTGGCTCTTCGTTCGAGCCCGGCGCGGCGACTTCGGCCCCCGCCACTACAACGCCGTCGAGGGCGTCGGCCTCTACTGGCACATCGTGGACATCGTGTGGATCTTCCTGTTCCCGTTGCTGTATCTGATCCACTGAAGACGGAATCGGGGGTCCAAGGGATCGAGGGCACGCAAGGGCGCACCGACGCGAGAACGAACATGGCACACGACAGCGACGGACACGGCAATGGCAGCGGTGGGGGGCATGGGGGCCATCGAGGAGGGGGCGAGGCCGCGGTGAACTACC
>JBGPGM010000046.1:0-9441 GCA_041483855.1 Phycisphaerae bacterium
CCTGGCGCGCATCGCCCAGTTGCGGCACCCACCTGGGGCTCACGAAACTGGAGACCTCCACCTCATCCACCCCGGTGGCACTGAGCAGCTCGACCAGCCGCACCTTTTCCGCCGTGCCGATCACGCCAGACTCGTTCTGGAGCCCGTCGCGCGGAGCCACGTCGGTGATGCGGACTCGCTCGACCATCACGGGGCATGGTACCCGCGTCCGCGCACGCCGGCGTACCGTCCGCGCCGGTCGCCGCCGCCGCGGGCTTGGCGACCCGCGTCAAGGATTGCGAACGACCTTCTTGATCTCGACGTTGCCCTGCCAGACCTTCTCGTTGGTCTCGATGTCGGCCAGGTGCAGGTTCACCTGGTAGAAATTCACAAGCGTGCGACCATCGGGTGAGCGCTGCTTGACGTCGTTGATGTCGCCCATCAGCATCAGGTCGGCGCCCCGTTCGTTCTTCATGATCTTGCGCGTCTCGGGGGAGTTCCATTCCTGGCCCTGGAGGCGCTCATCGCGGAGTTCGCCGCGTTGGTCGCGCATCTCTACGACTCGGACCTTGCCGCTGTTGAGCATCTCGCGCTCGAAGGAGCCGGTGAACAGTTTGGTGTTGATGTAGTCCTGGGTGTTGTTCTGGATGCCCCCGACGATGATGGTCGGCCGCTTTCCAGCGTGCTCCTGCAACCAGGTGTCGAGCCAGTTGCGGAAGAGGGCGTCGTTGACCATGCCCTGGCACACCTGGTGCGCATCCGTGTCATTGAAGCGGTAGTCCACGTCGGTGACGGCCTCGGGGTTTACGCGGGTGATCTCGCGGTTCGGCGGGCCGCAGGAGGGCGCGAGCAGGCCGGCGCTGAGGCAGGACATGGTGACGATCGTGCGGACCAGATTCATGCTTGTCTCCGTTCGTTGGGCTTGTGCTGACCACCGCCCCACCGGGGGCGTTGGCGCTATCGCCAGTAGTGTTCGACAACGGTGATCAGTTCGCTGTCACCTCGTCCTCCACCTCCACCCCCCCCACTCTCACTGGCCCCCTCGCTCCATCCCCTGCTCTGACTCCTCCGGGTCGGGACGGTGATCGTTCGCCACGGCGTCGAATACAGCACGCCGCCCGATGAGGATAGGTATTCGACGCGCACGCGGTGGGCCCCGGGCGGCAGTCGCAGCAACCCCACGTGGGCTTGGCCGGGCAGGAACGTCCAGCAGCGCAAGTCCGCCCGCTCCGTCAAGGCAACGAAGGCGAGGCCGCCGAGCACGCTGCCGATGACCGCGGCATTGTTGGACCGCCCTTCCCGGTTCCGGGTGTTGTGCCGTACGGCTTGCGTCGCGGCGAAGGACGCCCCGGCCTTGATGGACGAGCGGAGCAGGGCACGCGCATAGATGAACGGCAGTTCTCGCTTGTGGTTCTCGGTGGCCACCGAGCGCATGTCCTCGACGAAGGCCAAGGGATGCGATTCTGTTGCGCCGGGGTATTCGCTCGCCGCGGAACTTCCAGTTTCGCCCGGCGCGCCCGCGGGGGCCACGACCACGCGCGCGGACGCCGCCTCGGCCGAGCCGCCGCGCAGCACGGGCAACTCGAAGTACACCGGCCAGTCGAAGATAGGGATGGGGCCGATGCGCAGGACCTCCTTGGTCGGGCAGCGCCCGGAGAGAGCCACGACCAGGACGTTGACCGTGTCCGGCGATCGTTCGCCCAGGCCGGCGAAGTCCTCTTCACGCGCAGGCCCGATCAGCCCATGCTGGAGGCGGATGGAGTCGAGCAGCCGCCGCCCGGCGACGGCCTGGTCTTGCACGTCCCCGGCCTTCATGAACGTCACGGCGGTCAGGAAGGTGCCCAGCGGCGACTCGATGAAGCGCCCCTCGTCGTTGGCCTCGATCAACCCGCCGCTGCGCACGGCCTGGCTGAAGCCCGGCCCGGCGCGGGTGTAGACGGCGTCCTTGTACTTGAGGTAGCGGTCGCGCAGAACGTCGGCCTTGCCCGCCGCGCGACGAGCCTCGACCGTCGCGCCACCCTGGATGTGGCCCTGCTCCAGTTGGGCCAGGAGTTTGAGCACGTTCGTGTAGATGTCCTCGTACGGCTCGCCGTAGTACGGCGCGGCCGTGTCGTCGAGCAGCCAGCGCGAGATCTCGTCACCGGCGCTCGGGCCGCGCCGGACCTCCATGTAGTCCTCAGCCTTCTCGAACAGGTCGATGGTGGTCTTCTGGTCGTGCAGGGCGAGGGCCACGCCGCCGCGGTCCAGCCACCAGAGCAGGTCGTTCTTGGCGCCGTAGGTCTGGCGGACGGTCGGGTCATCCAAGGTAGCCGCGGCCACGTCGAATCGGCCTTGGGCATAGAGATCGGACAGAACCCGGCGCTGGTCATCCAAAGCCGTACAGCCGAACGGTGCCGTGCCCATCAACAAGCCCAACGCGGCGGCCAGCGGCCATCGGCACGGAACGCCAAGATGTACGACAGGTCGGTCCATCGTGCGGCCCAAGGCGCGAAGGCCGCGCTCCCTACCGCCATCCTTGCCCCCCGCGAAACGCGATCTTCGTCGCGGGCGGCTGGCGGCCCAAACTGTACGCGCCCACGCGGGTGGGCAAGCCGTGACGCGCGGTGATACCGTCCCGGCATGAACAAGTCGCCGCGCAAGAGGACCGCCGCTGCCGCCCCACCCCTGACAATCGCCGGATTTCAGCGGTTGATTTATGACCGGTACTACCGCACGGACTCGGCCCGCGGCGGCGCCGGCACCTTCCTGCTGTTCATCGAGGAAGTCGGCGAACTGGCCACGGCCCTGCACGACAACCGACCCGGGAAGTCACCCACCGGCGCGCAGCGGACGAACCTCGTCGAGGAGTTCGCCGACGTGCTGGCGTGGCTGATGACGTTGGCCAACATCAGCGGCGTGGATGTGGCCGCGGCGTTGGAGAAGTACACAGCGCCGGGCAAGGTGGAGGGCGTGAAGGACTGACGGGCGGCCGGGCGCGGCCGCTCAGACGAGCCCCGCTCCCTCGTCCAAACCCAGCATCAGGTTCGCGTTCTGGATCGCCTGGCCGGATGCGCCCTTGACCAGGTTGTCCTCCGCGGCCACGACGATGACACGCCCGCCGACGACACGGGCGTTGATGTGGACGGTGTTGGTCCGCTGGGCGTCGCGCAAGGTGGGCGCATCGTCGCGGACGATGACGAACCGCTCGCCGTCGTAGGCGTGGCGCAGTGCGCCCATGACGGCGGCTGTGTCCACCGTCGGCGCGGCAGGCTCGGCATAGATGGTTTCGAGGATGCCGCGTTCGATGGGGAGAAGATGCGGGACGAAGAGGGGATCGCGGGTCAGGGGCGGGGCGGCGGCGTGCCGGGCCGTGCCCCTTGCCGGCGCCGGGGGCCCCGAAAGGCCAAACAAGCGCAGCGACTGGACGATCTCAGGCTGATGACGGTGCGTGCCGATGCCATACGCGGAGAAGTTCTCGTTCGCCTCGGGGAAGTGCAGGTTTGCCTTGGGCTGGCGGCCCGCGCCGCTCACCCCCGACGCCGCGCTGATGACGATCGAATCCGGAATGATGAGCCCGTCCCGCAGCAGCGGGATCAGCGCCAGCGCCGCCGCGGTCGGGTAGCAGCCGGGGTTGGCGACCAGGTCGGCGCGGCGCACCTGCTCGCGCGCCCACTCGGTCAGGCCGTAGACCGCCTTGGCCAGCCCCGCGGGGTCCGTGTGCGGGTGGCCGTAGGCGGCGGCGTACGTCGCCGCATCCTTGATGCGGTACGCCGCGGAGAGATCGACCACCTTCACGCCGCGCACCAGCAGCGCCGGCGTGTGCTCCATCGCGGCCTCGTGGGGGAGGCACAGGAAGGCGAGGCGCGCCCTGTCGGCGATGGCGCCGTGTTCGATCGGCTCGCACTCGGGCGACGCCGCGCCGAGCCGCCCCATTAGACGCGGGAACTCCACGTCGATCCGCGGCGCCGGGGTGCGTGCCGACGCCAGATACGTGATCCGCATCACGGGGTGAGCGCCCAGCAGTTCGATCAGTTCCAGGCCGGTGTAGCCGGTCGGGCCGATGATGGCAACGGGGATGGGGGCGGGCGCGCTGGGCATGGGGGCATTGTTGGGAGCGCCGGCCCCGCGTCAAACCCGCGCGACGACCGCGGGCGTCCCGGTGCGCGCGCGGGCCTTCTCGCCCCACGCCCCGCTGGGCTCCAGTTCGAGCGTGCGGACGACCTCGACGACGAGCGTGTCGTCGGCGGGCGGGCCGGCGCGGTGGGAGTTCACTGCCGAGAGGATCGTGGAGGCCCAACCGCCGTCGAACTCCGGCGGGACGATCGCGACGATGCGCTGCAGCCCGGTCACGCCGAGCATGCGCCCGCGGTCGTTGCGGGCCTCGATGGCCCCATCGGTGTACGCGATCAGCGTGTCGCCGGGGCCGAACGGGCGCGTCTGCGGCGCCGCGTTGAAATCGGCGTCGGCGCACGCGCCGAGCACGAATGCGGTAGACGGCAACTGATCGATCGTGCCGTCTACGGCCCGCAGGAACGCCGGCGGGTGCCCGCCGCTGGCGTATTCCAGCTGCGACATCGCCTGGTCGAAGCGCAGGCACAGCGCCGTGGCGTAGATCGAGTGGTTGGCCAGCGTCAGGTGCACGTACCGGTTCAGCGCCCGCAGCACCTCGCCCGGGCGTGCCTGCGGATCCTCGGCGAAGAGACGCTCAACCTCGCCGTAGAGTCGGTTCACCGTGAGCGCGGCCGCGATTCCATGCCCGGTCACGTCCAGCAGGATCAGGTTGAACGCGGGGGGGCGCCCGTCGAGCGAAGCGGAGAACCGGGCGTAGAGGTAATCGCCGCCGATCTGCCGCATGGGCTCGTAGCGGTAGTCGAAGCGGATCGGCCCGTGGGAGTGCGGGCGGGGGAAGAGCGCCTCGTGGATCCGCCGGGCGTCCACCAGTTCCCGGCGGATCTGGCCGTAGCGCGACTGCAGGAACCGAAGTTTGAACGACTCCACCCGCCAGTTGTGCTTGACCAGCGAGACCATCATGCCCGGCGCGGCCACGAGCGGCGAGAGCGCTAGGGGCAGGACACTGTGCGGCGTGAAGGCCACCCACACCGCCGCGTTGAGGAGCACCAAGGGGATCATGGGACGCGCGGCCTGCCAGGTGGACCACGGCAGGAACAGGCAGGCGATCAGGTGCGTGGGGATGACCACGTAGAGGCCCCAGTCGGGCCGGTTGAGCCACGCGAAGGTGGCGATGTCGAGCGCCCCCTTGAGAGTGATGGCGGCGACGCTGAGCGACAAGACCGAAGCCCGTCTGAGCGGCCGCTTCCAGGCGATCCAGAACAGGATAACGAACAGGAGCGTTCCGGCGACCTCGTGCACGAACGTGATCAAGCCGGTATAGGGCGCCTCCGTGGCCAGCGCGGCCCCGCCGCCGGCCACGTTGGCTTCCGTCCGTGCGCCCGGTGTGCGGTGCGCGGGGGCGAAGAAGAGGTTCACCGCCGCGATAGTGACCATCAGCAGCCCGAACGCCGTGGCCAGCCCGGTGAACCACAGGAAGCGCCGGCGGAGCAGCGCGGCCGTCTCGGCCTCGAACTCCTGCCGGAAGTCGGATGTGAAGGCGAGGCTGGTGGTCATCCGTCCGCCCGAAGAAAGGGAGCCTGTCCGAATATCCGGGAAAGCCGTCGAGCAGAAACGTCGGTGGCGGGAACCCGCCCTGGTGTGAGAGGTCGCCCCTCAGTCTACCGTCGAAGGCCCACTCGGACGCCTCCCGCCTAGCGGGACCGATTGGCCCCGGGGACCCAAAGGACATCCTTCGCTCCGTCATCGTTGGCGACGCGGGCCAGCACGAATAGAAGATCGCTCAGGCGGTTCAGGTACCGCACGGTCTCGGGGTTCGTCGCGGGCGGCAGTTTGGCGTGCAGCGCCACCGTCAGCCGCTCAGCGCGCCGGACAATGGTGCGTGCCGCGTGCAGCGCGGCCGCAAGAGCAGACCCACCGGGGAGGACGAACGAGTTGAGCACGCCCAGGCGGGCATTGTGCTCGTCGACGGCGGCCTCCAGACGCCTGGTCTGCTCGGGGCTGACGCGCAGCCGCTGGCCGGGCTTCTCGCCGGCCACGATCGGACGGCAAAGGTCCGCCCCGACGTCGAACAGGTCCTGCTGGACGGACTGGAGGAACTTGACGACTCCGGGAAGGTGCGACTCGGGGGGCAGGGCGGCGGGGCAATGGACGATCGCCAGCCCGATGGCCGCGTTGGCCTCGTCCACCGTGCCGAACGCCTCGACGCGCAGGTCGGTCTTGGAGGTGCGTGAGCCGTCCCCGAGGCCGGTGGTGCCGTCGTCGCCGGTGCGGGTGTAGATGCGGGTAAGTTTGACCATGCCGCCGCTCTCCATCGGCCCGGGGCCGAACGGGCTCAGCGGAGTCTACGCCGACCGGCGCGAAACGTTCGGCTTCAGGCCGGGCGCCGCACGCCGGTCCCGAGACGGGTAATGTGTCCTCGTGAGAGGGCTGACCAAGCGTTGGACATTTCGCGGCGACGCGCCGCCGCCCGCGCTCGCCGACGGCGCGCCGGTGAGCAGCGCCGACCGGCACGCCCCCCCCACGCTCCTGGCGCGCATCCTTGCCGCCCGCGGCATCGGCAGCGCCGCCGCCGGGTCGTTCCTTGAGCCGAAACTCACCGACCTGCACGATCCGTCCCTTATCCCGGACGTGGATCGGGCCGCGGCCCGGCTGCTGGAGGCGGTCGCCCGGCACGAGCGCATCGTGATCTACGGGGACTACGACGTGGACGGCATCACGGGCACGGCGATCCTGTTCCGCGTGCTTCGCTTCATCGATCCGGACTGCGACGTGCGGACCTACGTCCCCCATCGACTCGACGAGGGGTACGGGCTCAACACCGAGGCGGTCGAGCAGCTGGCGGCCGAAGGCGCCCGCGTCATCGTCTCGGTGGACTGCGGCGTGACGGCCGTCGAGCCGGCCGCGGCGGCGCGGCGTGCCGGCGTGGACCTGATCATCACCGACCACCACAACGGCGCGCGGACCGTGGCGGAACTGCCCGCGGCGTTCGCGGTCGTCCACCCGCGAAGGCCCCACTCGGAGTACCCGTTCGGCGAGCTGTCCGGGTCGGGCGTGGCGTACAAGCTGGCGTGGCGGCTGGCCACGATGCACCACGGATCCGGGCGCGTCGGCGGATCGACGCGCCAGTTGCTCATCGACCTGCTCGCCCTCGCGGCCCTTGGGGTGATCGCGGATGTCGTCCCGCTGCTGGGCGAGAATCGCGTCATCGCGCGCTTCGGGCTGGCGCGAATCAAGCACTCGCCGCTGATCGGTCTGGCGGCATTGGTCGAGGCCTCGGGCCTTGGCGGCGCCAACGTCGACGCGATGGACGTCGGCTTCCGACTCGGCCCGCGCCTCAACGCCTGCGGGCGGCTCGGGCACGCGCGCGAGGCGGTCGAACTCTTCACCACGGCGGACCCGGCACGGGCCCGCGAGATCGCCGCGGGGCTGACCAGGCAGAACGACGAGCGCCGCGCGGTGGAGGCCCAGATCCTCGAGCAGGCGGCGCAGGCCGCCGAGCAAGCGGGAATGACGGCCGACGACCGGCGGGCGATCGTGCTGGCCGATCCGCGCTGGCACGCGGGGGTCGTGGGCATCGTCTGCTCGCGCCTGGTCGAGCGCTTTTCCCGCCCGACTATCCTGATGCACCGCGACGGTGAAGGGACCTGCCACGGGTCCGGGCGCTCGATCGACGGGTTCAACCTGCACGCGGCCCTGGAGCAATGCGCCGGCCTGCTGGACCGCTTCGGGGGCCATGACATGGCCGCGGGGCTGCACCTGTCGGAGGTCAAGCTCGGCGCCTTCGTGAACGCGTTCACGGCCCAGGCCAACGCGCAGATCTCGGTCGAGCGGCTCATCGGCGAACTGGCGGTGGATTGCGAGGCCACGCTGGACGAGCTGTCCGCCGAGGCCGTATCGCAGCTGGAGTCGCTGGCCCCGTTCGGGCGCGGCAACCCCTCCGTGCACGTCCTGGTGCGCGGGCTGAGGGTGACGGACCAGCCGCGGGTGATGGGCACGCAGGGCAAGCATCTGTCGATGGTCATCCGCCAAGGCGGAACAATGCTGCGGACCGTGGCCTGGAACTGGGGCCCGCGCCGCGAGCAGGTCCAGCCCGGGATGATGCTGGACGCCGTGCTGCGCCCGAAGGTCTCGACGTGGGGCGGGCGCACGTCGGTCGAGCCGGAGATCCTGGACGTGTCGATCGGGGGTCGTTGAGTCAGGAGGGCGTGCCCTAGGATGGCGGGCTGTACCGGAGACAGCTCATGCTGATGCGGATGATCTACGACGACAAACTCGCCCAGGCGGCCTACCTGATCGGCTGCCAGCAGACGGGCGAGGCGATCGTGATCGACCCGGAGCGCGACGTGGACCGGTACATCCGCCTGGCCGAGGGCCAGGGGCTGCGGATCACGGCGGTTGCCGAGACGCACATCCACGCGGACTTCCTGTCCGGTTCGCGCGAGATGGCCGAGAGGACTGGCGCGACGGTCCACCTTTCCGCCGAGGGCGGGCCGGACTGGGCGTACCGCTGGCTGGATGCCAAAGCCGGCGGCGGGTCGTACGCCCACCGGCTGGTGCGGGATGGCGACACGTTCAACGTCGGGCGCATTGAGTTTCGAGTCCTGTATACGCCGGGGCACACGCCCGAACACATCTGCTTCCTCGTGACCGACCGCGGCGGCGGGGCGACCGAGCCGATGGGACTGGTCAGCGGCGACTTCGTGTTCGTCGGCGACCTGGGCCGGCCGGACCTGCTGGAGACGGCCGCGGGGGTCGCGGGGGTTAAGGAGGATTCGGCGCGCCGGCTGCGCGCGTCGGCGCTGGAGTTCCTGGAGTTGCCCGACCACGTGCAGGTGTGGCCCGGGCACGGGGCGGGCAGCGCGTGCGGCAAGGCGCTGGGGGCGGTACCGCAGACCACGGTGGGGTACGAGCGACGGTTCAACCCGGCGCTGAAGGGCGCGCAGGATGAGGCGGGATTCGTGCGGTTCATCCTGGCCGACCAACCGGAGCCGCCGCTGTATTTCGCGCGGATGAAGCAGCAGAACCGCGACGGCCCGGCGGTGCTGGGCGACCTGGCGCGGCCGAGAGAACTGGTGGCGCGCGACCTGGGTAACCTCGGCGCGCCGGGGACGGTTGTGCTGGACACGCGAACCTGGGCAGCGTTCAAGGCGGCGCACCTGCCGGGAGCGCTCCGCGCGCCGTTGAACAACGGCTTTCCGGGCGTGGCCGGCTCGTACGTGCCCGCCGATGGGTCGATCGTCCTGATTGTCGAGCGTGAACGCGTCGAGGAAGCGGTGCGCGACCTGGTGCGGATCGGGCTGGACGGGGTCGTGGGCTTCGCCACGCCCGCGACGATCGAGGCGTACGGGGCGGCGGGTGGCAAGACTGTGGGCACGCGGGAAGTCGAGGCCGCGGCCGTTAAGGGCCGCAAAC
>JBGPGM010000047.1:0-9287 GCA_041483855.1 Phycisphaerae bacterium
CCCCGTCATGCCGCCGGGGCGTCCACGACCGCCAGCCTCTGGCGGTGGCAGTACGGGTTGAGGATCGCGCACCGTGAAAGGACTCCGAATGCACGCACCATGTCCCGGCCGCTCGCCCGTCCGCTGGTACATCGTTCGGCGAGCCGCAGGGACTGCCTGCGCCACGGGCGCCATCGCCTTGGCGGCAGCCGGGGCGCACGCCCAATCCATTCCCTCCAAGCAGCACCCGGGCCAGCCCGCCGTCACCCCCCAGCGCCACACCGTCCCGCTCGGCGTCACCATCAGCCCCGTACAGGTGCTGCGCACATCCCCCGACGGCATCGTCGGCGGCCCGGCCCCGCGCGGCCCGGGGTGCCCCCAGACCGTCTCCTCCCACACCGACGCCTCGTTCACCGGCGGCCAGTACGTCGTGCAGGCGGGGTTCGCCGAAACGGAGATCGCCGCGGCCTCCTACGTCCTGCCCGCCGGCGCCTTCCCGATCAAGGTGGACCTGATGGAGATGATCTTCGCGACGTCCAACGCGACCGAGCAAACGGTCACGCAGTGGTCGATCATCGTCTGGGACGGCACTCCCGCCACGGGCGCCATCGTTGCCCAGTATTCGTCGGACGATGTGATCCTGCCGCACATCCGCCTCAGCCCCGGCACGCAGGCTGTCGACGTCCAGGTCTCCGTCGAGCCGAACGACCCGGACCAGATCATCGTGAGCAACAACGGCGGCACCAACACCTTCTCGATCGGCTACCGCATCGACCACCACAACCAGCAGTCCAGCAACCCCTGCTTCACCTCCCCGCCCACGTGCTGCAATGCCTTCCCCTGCACGGACGTCAGCGGCCTTTCCCAGCCGACGCGCAACTGGCTTTTCGGCGTCAACTGCGGGCCGTTCGGCTGCCCGCCCAACGGCGGCTGGTCCACCTTCGCCAACCTCGCATCCTTCTGCCGGCCCAGCGGCGACTGGGTTATGCGCGCCACCTGGGAGTCCGTCAACTGCACGCCTGTCTTCGGCGCCTGCTGCATGCCCAACGGCACTTGCAACCTCCAGTCCCAGTCCGCCTGCGCCACGGCCGGCGGCCTGTACCGCGGCGATAACTCCACCTGCGCCAATGCCAACTGCCCCCAGCCTACCCAGGCCTGCTGCTTCCCGTCTACCGGCGGATGCCTCAACCTCGATCCCGCCAACTGCACGGCCGCGGGCGGAACACCCGGCGGCGTCGGCACCGCCTGCGCCACCTATGTCTGCTTCCCCATGGGCGCCTGCTGCCTGCCCAACGGCTCGTGCGTCGGGCCGGTGAGCCCCTCGGCTTGCACCGCCCAAGGGGGCACGTTTCGCGGCAACGGCACCACCTGCGCCAGCCAGAACTGCCCGCTGCCCCAGGGCGCCTGCTGCACCGCCACCGGCTTCTGCCTGGTGCTGAGCCAGCCGGATTGCGCCACCGCCGGCGGCACCTGGCGGGGCGAGGGCACGAACTGCTCCGGCCCCAATCCGTGCGCCCCGGTGTGCCCCTGCGACTGGAATCACGCCAACGGCGTGAATAGCCAGGACTTCTTCGATTTCCTCACGTCCTTCTTCGCCGGCAACGCCGATTTCAACCACGACAACACGACCAACAGCCAGGACTTCTTCGACTTCCTCACCTGTTTCTTCACCCCGCCCGCCGGGTGCTGACCCCCCGTCCCCTGCCCCCCCTCCCTCCCCGGCCCGCTCCCCTGGCCCTTGCCGGCCCTGCCCATCGTGCTCGCGCTGGTGGATCCCCGCTGGCCCTGAGGCCCGAACCGGCCCACAATACGCCCATGGCCGACGCCTTTGACCTCGCGCCGCAGCCACCCCGGCCCCGCTTGCCCGGTTCCGTGATCGTCCGCGAGTCGGTCGATGAACTGGTGGACGCCGTCGCGGCCGACATCCTCGTCCACGCCGCCAACTGCGTCCGCGCCTTCGGCGACTTCCACCTGGCGCTCTCGGGCGGCTCGACGCCCCTGCCGGTGTATCGCCGGATGATGTACGACCCCAACATCCGCGACTTCCCCTGGGGGCGCACGCACGTCTGGGTCGTGGATGAACGGCGGGTGCCGTTCGATGACGACCGATCGAACTTCAAGATGATCAACGAGCTGATCGGCGATCACTCGGGCATCCCGCCGGAACAGTTACACCCCATCTTCGCGTTGGCCGAGGACGCCGACGTGCAGTACGAGAACCTGCTCAGGCAGGTGCTGGCCTGGCGCGAGCCCGGGCACGACCGGCTCGACTACGTCCTGCTGGGCATGGGCGCCGACGGGCACACCGCCAGCCTCTTCCCGTACTCGCCCGCCCTGCGCGACGAGGACCCCGAGCCCGGCCAGCAGGCGCGCCTGGTCAAGATCAACGCCGGGCCGACCGTCACGCCCCCCGAGCGCGTGACCATGACCTACCGCCTGCTCAACGCCTCTCGCTTCGTGGGCGTCATGGTCACCGGCGCGGCCAAGCGGGCCACGGTCGCCAAAGTCGCCGCGGCCGCGCGATCCGCGCCCCCAAACGCCGGGGCTCTCGGCGGCCTGGTCGAGCAACTGCCGATCCTGGGCATCCAGCCGGTGGGCGGCGAACTCCGCTGGTACCTGGACTACGACGCCTGCCCGGAGGGCGCCCCCAGCGCGGCCACGCCGGCCTGACTGACGGTAACGCGCCGATTCGCGATGCGCCAGCGCCTACCTTCCCCCAATGCCCCTGCTGTCCGTCGAGCCCAACGAGAACATCACCTTCAAAGTCCACTACCAGGACGATGAACTCCTGGTCGTGCAGAAGCGCGCCGGCCTAGCCACCCAGCCCGGCAAAGGGCACGAGGCCGACACTCTCCTCAACGGCCTCTTTGCCCGCTTCGGCCCGCTGCTCCAGAACCTCGGCGCGGCCCGCGACTTCGGGCTGCTGCACCGGCTGGACAAGGACACCAGCGGCCTGCTCATCGTCGCCCTGCGGCCCCGCGCCTACGACGCGCTACGCAAGGCCTTCGAGACCCGACGCATCTCCAAGTACTACTGGGCCCTGTGCGCCAAGGCCCCTGGCAAGGCCTCGGGCGTCATCCGCCTGCCGATCGTCGAGACGCCCGGCTCTCGAACATCGCCGAAGACCGCCCACGTGTCGCACTCCGGGGACCGCACCGGCAAGGCCGCGGTCACCGCGTACCGAGTCCTGGCCACCTCGCCGCAGGGCGCGCTCATCGAGGCCCGGCCGGTGACCGGCCGGCTTCACCAGGTCCGTGTCCACCTGGACGCCATCGGTGCGCCGGTGCTGGGGGACTCTCTGTACGGGGCGCGCTCGAACCGCGGAGTCACGCCACGGCTCGCGCTGCACGCCCACCGGCTGGTCTTCACCCACCCGACGACGGCGGCGGCGATCGACGTACACACGCCGTGGCCGCCGGACCTTCGCCGGTCCCTGTCGCGCCTGGGCCTGCCCCGGCCGGACCTGCGCGCGCCCGCACCGAGGTCCGATGGCGCCGCGATCGGCGATGCGCCGCCGGACGATGACGACGCCTGATGCTTGCGCCGCCGCGTCGTGCAGGCCTACATGGCCCCCATCAGTTCCGATGCCACCAGATCGGCGAGCAGGAACCCCTCGTCCGTGAGCACCCAGCGCCGAGTGTCCGCCGACATGAGACCGCGCGAGGCGAACGATTCGACCAATCGCACCAGCCGGTCCGGGCTTCCCGGGGCGACCTGTCCCGACTCGCGCAGGATGGCCGCGCTGTCCAGACCCTCGCCCAGGCGCAGCCCCGTCATGATCCGCTCGCGAACCAGCCGTTCCGGCTCGGGCGCCTCCAGATCGACGACCGGCGCCAGCCCCGTCGAGTCCAGGTAGTCCCCCAGGCGGGCCACGTTCTTCCAACGCCAGGACCCCACCGGCCCATCGCGACCGTCCCCGCCCCAGACGTGCCCCGATGCGCTCGGCCCCGCGGCCAGCCACTGCTCCTGCCGCCAGTAGGCCAGATTGTGCCGGCACTCCTGCCCGGGGCGCGCGAAGTTGCTGACCTCGTAGCGCTCCAGCCCCGCGCCCCGCAGCGTGCGGAGCGTCAACTCGAACATCTCCGCCTCCGCCTGCTCGTCCACGGGCGTGACCTGCCCCGCCCGCAGCCGCGCCGTCATCGCGGTGTTCGGCTCGTACGTCAAGTTGTAGCAGGACAGGTGGGACGTGCCCAGGGCGATCGCCCGCGACAGGTCCGCCGCCCAATCCTCGACCGTCTGCCCCGGGATTGCGAAGATCAGGTCGATCGACTGGCGTACGATCCCCGCACGGCGCGCCAGCACCACCGCCCGCTCAACGTTCGCCGGGTCGTGCCAGCGCTCCAGCATCTTCAGGTGCTCGGGCACGAACGACTGCGCCCCGATGCTCACTCGGGTGACGCCCCCCGCGGCCAACACGTCCATCAACTCCATTGTCACCGTCTCGGGGTTGCACTCGACCGTGAACTCGCCCGACGCGCCCCCGGTCGCCTCCGCCTTGCCCTCCCCTGCGTGCATGAGCGACAGGTCGTACAAGTCATGCAGCGCCCCCAGCAGCCTGCGCCACAGGCGCGGCGCCAGCAGGCTCGGCGTGCCTCCGCCGACGAAGATCGTCGCCAGTGGCGCTCCGAGCGCCTGCGGCGCTAGCGCCTCGAGTTCGTCGATCAGGCGCGCCGTGAACGCCTCGTGCCGGTCCTGCGTGTCCACGATCGAGTAGAAGTCGCAGTAGTGGCACTTGTGGAAGCAGAACGGCACGTGCAAGTAGAGCGACCGCACCGGTGGGTGCGGGCCGGCGAGCGCCGACGCGGCCGTTTGCCCGTCCTCGACCGGCGCGCCACCGGGACCGGGACCCGGCGAGGCACGCCGGGCCTGCCCGCGCCCTTCGGCACGGCCGGCCGCGCCCGTTTGCCGCAGGCTCAGGATCGGGGTATCTTGCGGTGGCCGGGGATCGGATTTGGCCGGCGGGGGCATGGGGCGGTCCTAGCGGGGCGATCTTGGGGGGATTGGGGCGGTGGGGGCGATGCGGAAGGGTAGGTCGGCGTGAACGTATCCCTCGTGATGGTCTCGGCCGACGGCTCGGCGCGCGACGTGCCGGTGAACAAACTGCCGGCTGTGCTGGGACGGGCCGACGACTGCCGCGTGCGGATCCCGCTGCCCAGCGTGTCGCGCCGGCACTGCGAACTGCGGATCACGGACGATGAACTGGTGGTTCGCGACCTCAAGAGCAGCAACGGCACGCACGTCAACTCCCAGCGCATCCGCCAGCGCGAGCTGGTGCCCGGCGACCTGCTGGCCGTCGGGCCCGTCGTCTTCGTCGTGCGCATCGACGGTCATCCCAAGGAGATCGACGCCCGCGAGTGCTACGCGGCCGGCGCCGTGGAGATCGAGCCCATCCCCGGCGGCAGCGCCGGCGTCCCCGCCTGGCCCGGCATTGGCGGCGGCGGTGCGCCGGGATCCGGTGGCACGGGCGGCGGGGTGGGGGACAAGACCCGCGGCGGCACCCCAGCACCCGGCAAGGCCGCCAAGCCCGATTCCGCCGAAGGCAAACTGAGCGACCTGCTCAAGGATTTCGACTTCGGAGACGAAGAGGACAAGAAGGATTGAGCGGCGCTCCGCCCGGGGCGAGGTCCCTACTTGGGCTTCTCGTCCTTGTACCATTCGCTCGCCTTGCCCTTGTGATCTCCGGCCCGGCGCTCCAGGTCCGCCAGGAACTCGGCGGCCGGAGGTGCATATGCCGCGACGGCCGCATGGGCCTCCTCCACCTGGGCACCCTTGTCGCACCCCGGCACCGCCACCGCCACGCCGGGCTGCGCCAGGGCGTACGTCAGGCACTCCGCGGCCGTCAACGTGCCATTCTGCACGAGGTAACCGCCGCCGAAGATCTTCATCGCGATCACCGCCACCTTCCGTTCCTGCGCGACGGGCAAGAACTCGTCGATGAACGACAGGTGCTTGCGGTCGATCGGGTTGACGGGGACCAGGGCGGTGACGAACGGATACGCCCGCACCGCCTGGATCAGCCACTTCGGGTTCCGGTGCCCGGTGACGCCGATGTGGCGCACCAGCCCCTCGTCGCGGGCCTTCTCCAGCCCCTTGGTCACGGCCCCCTCGCCGAAGAGGCGGTCAACGTCATCGTGTACCTCGTGGCACTGCACCGAATCGACGTACGCCAGGCCCAGCCGTTTGAGCGACGCTTCAAGTTCCCGGCGCGCCCCTTGAGCATCGCGGTGCAGCGTCTTGGTCGCGATGAAGAAGTCCTCGCGTTTGAGCCCGCCCTTGAACGCCGCGCCGAGTGCGAGCCCCACGCGCCGCTCCGATCGCCCATCCCCGTACGACGGGGCCGTATCGATGTAGCGCACGCCCAGTTCGATCGCCCGGCGAACCACGGCGACGCCGTCATCATCCGAGGCCAGCGTCGAGAGCGGGGCACCCCCCAGCCCGAGGCGCGGCAGCAGTCGTCCCGTGGTGCCCAGGGTCACCGTCGGCAGGGGCGCCGCGGCCGGCGGGAGTACCGGCTGCACACCAGGGCTGGCGCCCGGCGGCTCGAGCCCGCGGGGGCGCGCCCCCGCGGCGCCGCCGAGCGCGAGCGCCGACGAGGCGACGAGAAACTCCCTCCGGGAACAGGTGTGCATGGGCGTCGTCCGCGGCCGCAATCCCCCGCCGATGCGGGCAGCCTACCGCGCCGATGCCCGCGGACCAAGCACGACTCTCACCGCACGATCAGCACGCCGTGCGGCCCTTTGCCGACGCCCACGACAATGTATGCGTCAGAGAGCGACGGGGTCCGGCCCGTGTTGACGTTCCAGAATGACAGCTGTCCGTAGTTGCCGTCGGCGCTTGAGTCGAACGAGCGGAACAGCGAGACGGCGACGAAGCGCCCCTTGGCGTCGAAGGACAGCGCCACGGGCATCCCGGTGGTAATCGGGTACTCACCCACCGGCGTGAGTGTGCCGGTGCGTTTGTCGAACGTGAGCAGCGACAACGACCCCTTGCGGGTCTGCCCCGCGTGGTCGGTCGGGAGGAACGACTTCTGCAGGTTGCTCGTGACCACCAGCGACCCGTCGGGGCTGATGGCGATCCCCTCCGGGCTCACCCCCACCATCGCCGTCGATACCACCCGGTGCACCACCGCCGGCGCCGGCTCGTCCGGCGCTGACGGCACCGACGACGGCACCTCCGACAGCCGGATCACCGACAGCTGCCCCTGCGGCGCCTCGACCATGAACCCGGACACGTCCGTGCCCCACTTCAAGTCCGTCGTGATGAAATACCGTCCGTCCGGCGTGAACCGCCCCGAGTACGGGTACTTGCCCACGTTCACCGGCTCGCCCCACGGCGCCAGGCCCGGGAGGCTGTCATTCTGGTTGCGCGTGAACTCGTAGAACATCACCTGGTTCCGCGTCGGCAGCGTCACCGCCAGGTACCGCCCCGAGGGGTGCCACGCCACGCTCGACGCCTCCGCCTCCGTGTCGTCCAACCCGATCAGCGGCCAGGCCAGCGGCTCGCCGAGTTCCCGGTTGACGAACGGCACGATGTTCAGCTGCTGCTTGCTCTGGTGCGTCACCACCGCCACGATGTCGCCGGCCGGGTGGATGTCCACGGCCTGCGGCTCATCCCCGACGACCGCCGTGCTGCACACGAACGGCTTGAGCGGGTCCGCCAGGTCCACCACGCTCAGGTGCTCGCCCTTGGGCAGATCGTCGATCGTCGCGGCGTTCTCCCCCGCCGGCCCGCGCGACTCGACCACGAAGGCGAACCGCCCGTCGCGCGACACCGCCATCGGGTTCGGCGGGCCGATCGCCGAGTTCGACACGTTCACCTGTGCGAACCGCGCCGTCGGCTCTCTGAGTGGCAGTTCGATCACCGTAAGGTTGTCCGTGTCCCCCGGCTTGCGCGCCCCCAGTTGCTTGTCGTAAAACGCCGTCGCCGGCATGTCGGCGTCGCACAGGGTCAGGATGTACCGGCCGCTCACCGCGGTGGGTGCGGGCGAGTGCGACTTGCAGCCGGCCATGGGCGCGAGCGGGATCAGGAAGAGCAGGCCGAGTCGTGCGTGGCGCATGGGTGGGTCTCCCGGTCAGGTCCGTCGCAAGAGGTGCATAGATTAGCAAGTGCCCGTCAAGCGTGCGACAGCCCCTGGGGGCGTTGCCGGCGGGGCGCGGGGTGTGCCCCCCCGTCAGCACCCGCCGAAGAACGCGTTCAGGAAGTCGAAGAAGTCCTGGGAGTTGGTCGCCCCATCGCCGTTGAAGTCGGCGTTGCCCGCGAAGAACGCCGCCAGGAAGTCAAAGAAGTCCTGGGAGTTCACCGAGTAGTCCCGGTTGAAGTCCGCCGGGCTGGTCAGCGGGGCCGACCAGGAGCCCCGGCCCTGCGTGGACGCAACGACCCGGCTCCGGGCCGGTTCCACGGCCAGATCGATCACCGGGACGTTGGGCAACCCGCAGCCCACCCGTGCCCACGTCAGTCCGTCGTTGATGGACCGGTACAGCCCCGCGTCCGTCCCGGCGTACAGCACGGCGGGCGTCGTGCGCCCGTCCACCGCCAGCACGTTCACCGGCACGTCCGGCAGGTCCCCGTCCAGGCTCTGCCACGCCCCGCCCGAATACCGTCGCACCTGGTCCGTGCCGAAGTTGGCCACCGCCAGGTACAGCACCGTTGGGTCCGTGGGGTGTACTGCCAACTCGCGCGTCACCCGCGGCCAACCGGGGTTCCCCGTGAGGAGCGGGGTGAACGTCGCGCCGGAATCCGTCGACCTCAGCACCCGCCCGTCGTTGGTGGCCGCGTACACATACGCGGAGTTCGACGGCGCGATCGCCAGCGCCCGGATTGCGCCGGCCCCACCGGTGATATCGGCGCTCAACGGCGACCAGGTCTGGCCGGAGTCGTTGCTCACGTAGACACGCTGCGTGCCATAGAGCATGCGGTTCGGGTTGTTCGGATCGACCAGGTACGGCGGCAGGAAGCAGTTGCGGTCGGCCCCGTTGATGCCGCTGCCGCCGAACCCGAACGAAAGGCCGCCGTTGGTCGAGCGGTAGAGGTTGCCCGTTCCTTGCGACTCCGAGAAGGCGATGAGGGGGTTCGGCTGGTTGATCTGCGTCCACCCGCCGTCGCCGCCGTTAACCTGCTGCCAGGTGCCGGGGCCGGTTGGCGGGCCGGTGCGCCGGTTGGTTCCGTTGTCCTGTGCGCCGCCCAGCAGCAGGCCCGCGTCGGTCGGGTGCGTCGAGACGCCCGCGTAGAACTGGATCGTTCCCAGCGTGTTGTTCAGCGAGTTCCAGAGGCCGCCCAGATTCGCGCTGCGCTGCACGCCGCCGTCATCG
>JBGPGM010000048.1:0-9221 GCA_041483855.1 Phycisphaerae bacterium
CATGCAGATTGTGCGGACCCTCCGGGGTCGAATGGCGAGGCTTGTGGCGGCGGTCGCGGCGGGCACGATGCTCCTTCCGGGGGCGGCGGCCTGCGGTCGGCCGGACGACACGATCAAGATCGGCCATTACGGCTCGCTCACCTGGTCGGAAGCCACCTTCGGCAAGTCCACCGACAACGGCATCCGGCTCGCGGTCAAGGAGGTGAACGCCAAGGGCGGCGTGACCGTGGCGGGCAAGACCTACAAGATCGAACTCATCTCCGACGATACCGAGGGCAAGCCCGAGAAGGCCGGCACCGTCGTGACCAAGCTGATTACCAAGGACAAGGTCAAGGCCGTGCTCGGCGAGGTCGCCTCCAGCGTCTCCCTGCAGGGCGCACCGGTTTGCCAGGCCTACGGCGTCCCGATGATCACCCCCAGCTCGACCAACCCCGCCGTCACCCAGAAGGGCGACATGATCTTCCGGGTCTGCTTCATTGACCCCTTCCAGGGCTTCGCCTGCGCCAAGTTCGCCAAGAGCGACCTGAAACGGTCGAAGGCGGCGGTGCTCTTTGACCAGGCCGCAGCGTACTCGGTGGGGCTCAAGGACGAGTTCATCAAGAACTTCGAGGACATGGGCGGCACGATCACCAGCGAGCAGGCCTACACCAAGGGCGCGACCGACTTCAACGCCCAGCTCACGCGCATCCGCGAAACTAACCCCGAGGTGATCTTCATCCCC
The DNA here is from genome assembly GCA_041483855.1 of Phycisphaerae bacterium. GTDB lineage: Bacteria > Planctomycetota > Phycisphaerae > Phycisphaerales > UBA1924 > JBGPGM01. The sequence continues at coordinate 722 of JBGPGM010000048.1, forward strand.
GGGTACTACAGCGACGTGGCGAAGATCGCGCTGCAGGCCCGCAAGCTGGGCATGACGATGCCCCTGCTCGGCGGCGACGGCTGGGACTCCGAAGAACTGGCCAAGAACGCGGGTGACGCGATCGAGGGTTGCTTCTATTCCAACCACTACGCCCCGGACCAGCCCAGCCCCGAGATCCAGGCCTTCGTCAGCAAGTACCAGGGCGACTTCGGCGCGATCCCGGACGGCCTTGCGGCGCTGGGCTACGACGCGGCCAACATCCTCTTCGACGCGATGAGCCGGGCCAAGAGCACCGGCGGCAAGGACCTGCGCGACGCGATCGGCGCCACCAAGGGCTTCAAGGGCGTCACCGGCACCATCACCATCAACGCCAAACGCGACGCGATCAAGCCCGTCGTCATCGTCGAACGCAAGGGTGGCAAGTGGGTCTTCCGCGCGGCGGTGGAACCCAACCAATAGGCCGACCCCCGGCGTGGGCTCCGGGCGCCAGGACCACGGCCGGGAGGCCCTTCCCTCCCGGCCTTGTTATTCTTGCGGCCCGGCCGAGCCCGGGACGAAGCGACGCACCCCCCGACGCACCACGTGGACCAGTTCCTCCAGACACTCAAGGACTCGATGGCCATCGGCAGCCTCTACGCGCTCATCGCGCTGGGCTACACGATGGTCTACGGCATCCTCAAGTTCATCAACTTCGCCCACAGCGACGTGGTCGTGCTCGGGGCGTGGAGTTCGCTCGTCTTCGCCAACTGGGCCAAGACGCACGCGGGCTGGGAGCAGACGCCCTGGTGGTTCGGCTCTCTCGTGCTCGTCGCGGCGATGGCCTTCTGCGGCACGGTCGGGTTCCTGATCGAGCGCCTGGCGTACCGGCCGCTGCGCGGAGCGCCGCGGCTCAACGTGCTGATCACGGCCATCGGAGTGTCGCTCTTCCTCCAGAACGCGGGTCAGCTCGAGTTCATCTTCGGAACGCGGCCTCGCTCCATCCCCGCCCTGGTCGTTGACCGCTCCCTGCTGACCGTGGGCCGCGTCCACCTGAATCTCCTGGACGCGATCGGGTTTGTCACCGCCGTCGCCCTGATGGTGGGCCTGGACTGGCTGGTATTCAGGACCAAGATGGGGCGGGCGATGCGCGCCGTGAGTTTCAGCCCGCAGACCGCCGGCCTCATGGGGGTCCCGGTGGACCGCGTGATCAGCTTCACCTTCGTGCTCGGCTCGGTGCTGGCGGCCACCGGCGGGTTCCTCTGGGCCCTGAAATACACCCAGGTCAACCAGCCTGCCGACACGGGTTGGACCCTGGTGGGGCTCAAGGCGTTCGTCGCGGCGGTCGTGGGGGGCATCGGCAATGTCCGCGGCGCCATGCTGGGGGGGCTGGCCATCGGCGTCCTTGAGCAGTTCGGCTCGGCGTACCTCAGTTCGAGCCTCTCGGACGTTTACGTCTTCAGCCTGCTGATCGTCGTTCTGCTGTTCCGGCCCAGCGGGATCCTCGGCCAGGCCGTGCCGGAGAAAGTGTGAGCCGACCGCTTCGAGCCCCACCATGAGCCTCCTGGCCGAACAAGCCCGCTCGATGCGTCCCGCGTGGGGCGGGAGTCTGGCGCGGGGCCTGGCGCCGCTGGCGGCCGGCTTGGTGCTGGCGGTCGTGCTGCAGGTCTTCATCCGCCCATACATCGATCCCTATCCCGCCAAGCTGCTGCTCGACATCGGCATCAACTGCGTGCTGGCCGTGTCGCTCACGATGGTGAACGGCTTCACCGGCCAGTTCTCCATGGGCCACGCGGGCTTCATGGCGGTCGGCGGGTACGCCTCGGGGATCGTGACCTACTACGCCTCGATGCGGTTGTGGGGCTCGCCCGAGGCCGCGGGGGGCGTGCTCAGCGGCATCCTCGACCTCCAGGGGCTGCCGCTGGTCACCAAGGGCGACGTGTTGTTCCTGTTCAGCCTGCTGGTCGGCGGCACGGTTTCCGGGCTCCTGGGCGTCGCGGTCGGGTTGCCATCGCTGCGGCTCAGAGGAGACTACCTGGCGATCGTGACCCTCGGCTTCGGCGAGATCGTGCGCGTGCTCATCCAGCAGACGCGCCCGGTCCTGGGCACCGCCGAGGAGGTCCGCAGCACACCCACGTGGCAACTGCCCTCGCACGTGGGCGGGTCGCTCGGTTTTTCCGGGATCCCGACCTACACGAGCCTCTTCTGGGTCTACCTGGCGGTCGCTGTCACGCTGATCGCCGCGTTCCGACTCAAGACCGGGACCTTCGGGCGCGCGTTCCTCTCCATCCGCGAGGACGAGATCGCCGCCGAGGCCATGGGCATCAAGACCACCCGCTACAAGGTCACCGCGTTCGTCATCGCCGCGTTCTTCGCGGGCATCGCCGGCGGACTCTTCTCGCACACGCTGGGCATCGGCCTCTCCGCCGAGGCCGCCGGCTTTCTCAAGAGCTTCGACGTGATCATCATGGTCGTGCTCGGCGGGCTGGGCAGCATCTCGGGCGCGGCCGCGGCGGCGGTGGTCGTGACTCTCCTCCCCGAATGGCTCAGGCCCGTCGCCGAATACCGGATGGTCATCTACGCCCTGGCCCTCATCCTCATGATGATCTTCCGGCCCAAGGGGCTCTTCGGCGTGCGCGAGATCTGGGAACGGGCGGCGTGGTCCTGGCTGCCGGGTTGGCGCCCGGCGAAGGGGGCGCGCCGATGACCAGCGATGCTCCCATGCTCGACATCCGGGGCGTGTGCAAGTCCTTCGGCGGCCTCAAGGCCGTGTCGGACTTCAGCGTCGCGCTGCCTCCAGGCCGGCTTCATGGACTCATCGGCCCCAACGGTGCCGGCAAGACCACCGTTTTCAATCTCCTCACCGGCGTCTACCCACCCGACTCCGGCGATGTCCGGCTCGCCGGGCGGTCGTTGCGGGGGCTCAAGCCGCACCAGCGTGCCGCGGCCGGGCTGGCCCGCACCTTCCAGAACATCCGCCTCTTCCCTGACCTTTCGGTGCTCGACAACGTCAAGATCGCGTGCCACGTCCGGACGACGCACACCATGGCCGAGGCGATCCTGCGCCTGCCGCGCCACCGGGCCGAGGAACGCGCCATCACCGAGCGCGCCCGGCGGATGCTCGCGATCTTCGACCTGGACGACCGCCAGACCGAGGACGCCAAGAACCTTCCGTACGGCGCCCAGCGCCGCCTGGAAATCGCGCGGGCCCTGGCGACCGAGCCCAAGGTGCTGCTGCTGGACGAGCCCGCCGCGGGGATGAATCCGCAGGAGAAACTCGGCCTGCGCGCCCTGATCCGCAAGGTGCTGGCCGACTTCGGGCTGACGATCCTGCTGATCGAGCACGACATGGGGGTGGTGATGGACATCTGCGACCGGATCACCGTGCTGGACTACGGCGTCATCATTGCGGAGGGTCCGCCGGCCCAGATCCAGAAGAACCCGAAGGTGATCGAGGCGTACCTGGGTGAGCCGGCGACGGCGGAGGCGTAAGCATGCCCATGCTCGAAGTCAAGGACCTGCACGTCCACTACGGGGCCATCCACGCCCTGCACGGGATTACGCTCTCGGTGGACCAGGGCAGGATCGTCACCCTCATCGGCTGCAACGGCGCCGGCAAGTCCACCACCCTGCGCACCATCTCCGGCCTGATCCGCCCCTCCGCCGGCTCCATCCTCTTCGACGGCAAGCCCATCACGTCGATGCCCGCCCACCAGATCGTGCGCCTGGGGATCGCCCAGGCGCCCGAGGGGCGCGGCCTGTTCTCCAACCTGACCGTCGAGGAGAACCTGAGCCTGGGCGCCTTCGCCCGCAAGGACCACGACCAGATCGCCCGGGACCACGAGCGGGCTCTGACGCTCTTCCCGCGCGTGCGCGAGCGGCTCAAGCAGAACGCCGGCACCCTTTCGGGCGGCGAGCAGCAGATGGTCGCTATCGCGCGGGCGTTGATGGCCCGGCCGCGCCTTCTGCTGCTGGACGAGCCGTCGCTGGGCCTGGCCCCGCAGATCGTCCAGACGATCTTCAAGATCATTCGCGAGATCAACGAGAGCGGCACGACGATCCTGCTGGTTGAGCAGAACGCCCACAAGGCGCTGGAGGTGGCCCACCACGCGTACGTCCTGGAAGTGGGCCGCATCGTCATGAGCGACGACGCCAAGGTGCTCGCCAAAAGCGACGAGGTGCGCAAGGCGTACCTGGGCGTGGGATGAGACGGTGATGGGGTCAGTCGGCGAGCCCGCGGAGGGCGTCCGCAACGTCTCGTGTCACCGCATCACCGTATCACCATAACACCGTATCACCGGTTCACCGGTTCACGCACCGCCCCCGGCGCTTTCCACGCGGCGTATTCTCCCAACGTGTGGGACCGTGACGCCATCCTGCTCGCCGCGGCGGAGGCGGTCGAGGCCGAGGAACGCCGCCTGGCTGACGAGCAGGCCGTCCACGGCCTGGATTCGTACGACGAACTGTCGTTCCACGCCCTCATCGCCGGGGCGCTGGCCCGCACGGGCCTGGGTGTGCTGCGCGAACAGCCGTACCCGCACGAATGGCGCCGCAAACGCCCCCCGCCCGCTGCCACCGGTCCCACCGCGCATGCCGACGACGACTCGCCCCTGCCGCTTCCCCGCGACCGGCAGCGCTGCGACCTGATCCTCACGCCCGGGCCGGGCCGGCCGTTGGCCGATCCACTGGACGTAGTCAAGACGGCCCGGGCCGCGCGACGGCTCGCGGCCGGAACGCTGTTCGAGTCGGTCATGGGTGAACCGCACGAGCCCCCGCCGGCGGGCGCGCCGGGCGTGCCGCCCGACGAGGCCTTCTGGCTTGAAGTCAAACTCATCGGGCAGTACACCTACATCGCCGGCATCCCGGGCCCGAACCGCGCGTACGCGTCCGAACTGGTGCGCGGCGTACGGTCCGACCTGGCCAAGCTGGATGCCGATCCGATGATCGTCCACAGCGCGCTGCTGCTGATCCTCTTCACCCAAGACCAGGGCGCCGCCGAGCACGACCTGATCGTGGTGATGCACCGCTGCCTGGACCGGAACCTGCCGGTATGCGCCCCACTCCGGCACCGCGTGTCGATCGCGGATCGGATCGGCAACCGGGTGTGCACGGTCGGCCTCATCGGGCTGAGCCGCGCGTGAGCCGGCGGCTCATGCGATCCCCGCCATCTTCTCGATCGCCTCCGCGGCGGCGTGCCCGGCGCTGTGCCCCTCGAACCGTCTAACGATCGCTCCGAGTTCGCGGCGCTGGTCGTCGGCGTAGCCCGGCTGGCGCATCATCCGGATCACCTCCACCGCCAACGCCTCCCCATTCGAGAAGTGTGGGACCAGTTCCAGGATGATCCGCCGGCCCGCGATCAGGTTGGGCAGCGCGAACAACGGCGTCGAGATGATCCACCAGCCGAACAGCCAGTAGAACGCCCACGACGGGCGGTAGAACGCCGCCATCGGGCGCTGTTGGCGGGCGATCTGCAGCGTCACCGTCCCGCTGACCACCAGCGCGTACTCGCACCAGCGCACGACCGCGTCCGTGTCCCCGGCCACCATCGACAACCCCTGCGGCCAGCCGCCCAGCCGCTGGGCCTCCCGCCGCAGCTCCTCGGCCACCTGCGGCCGGGTCGCCGCCACCGCCGCCGCGGCCTGCGGGAAGTCCTTCTTGAGCCGCGCAACCGCGTCCAGCAGCACCGGGAAGCACCGCCGGATCTCCGCCGGCCGCGACCCGGGCATGAGGGCGACGCGCGGCCCTCCCCCGCCCAGGCGCGCCGCCCGCCGGTCCAGGTCCGCCTCGTCGAGCCGCTCGTCGAAGAGCGGGTGTCCGATGAACTTCGCCGGCACGCCGCGCACCATGAACCATTCCTCCTCGAACGGCAGCAGGCACAGGACCAGGTCGGTCAGCCGCCGCAGTTTCCGGATGCGCCACCGGCCCCAAGCCCAGATCTGCGGCGCCACGAGGTGGACGACCTTGGCCCCGCGGCGCTTGGAGATCCTGCTCAGCGGGAAGTTGGCCGCGGGCGAGTCCACCGGCACGTGCACGGCGACGGGGTTGGCGTCCAGCCAGCGCGCCACGGCCCGGTTGATCCGCCGGTGCTGGAGGATCTTGGCCAGGCCCGGCACGCCCATGACGGCGTCGTCGCCGGTTCGCCCGATGAGCGTCGCGCCGGCACGCTCCATCTTGGGGCCGCCCCAGGCGTAGATGGGCAGCCCGGGGTGCCGGCGCTTAAGTTCGGCGATCACGACCGCGGCGTGGTCATCGCCGCTCGGCTCGAAGGCGGTGAAGAGCACGCCCCGGCGCCCGCCCGATGAACCCGAAGTCGCCACGATCGATCCCGGCACGCTCGTCGCTCGCTGGTGGGTGACCCCGGCCCGCCCCGGACGGGCGGAGCATAGGCGGGGACGCGCCTTCGCACGCGCACACCCCGGCGGGGCGCGCCCGTCAGCGAGCGATGCAAGGACCTGCGGGCCCGCCTACAGCCCCGCCGCACCGAGCCACGCGGACGCGTGCGCCTCCAGCGCACCGGCCACGGAGATGAGCGATTCCAGGCTGGGCAGGTGCGACCCGCGCTCGATGGAACTGAGCTGGCTGACGCTGATCTGCGAGGCCTCGCTCAGGTCCTTGAGCGTCCAGCCTCGCTGAGTACGGGCCAGGCGGATCTGGCGGCCCAGTTCGCGTCGCAGGCGATCCAGCGGGCGCTGCCCCAGGCCCAGCGAGGCGACGGCCTGCGCGAGGGTCTTGTTCAGCTCGTCGAGGGTGAATGGCTTGGCCAGGTAGTCGAATACGTCCTGCTTGAAGGTCTGGCGCATGCCCTCCAGCGAAGGGTAGCCGGTGACGACGATGACGCACAGTTTGGGCCAGCGCCGGCGGATCTCGGCCAGCACGGCCTCGCCGCTGTCGCGCCCCATCTTGATGTCCAGCAGGGCCACGTCGGGAAGGTGGTCCTCGCAGGCGGCGTAGAACTCGAGGGCGTTGGCCGCGGCACGCACGTCGTGCCCCTGGGGCTCCAGCACGGCACGGATGTACTGACGGAAGTCTTCGTCATCGTCCAGGGCGACGATGGACAGGGCAGGCAGGCCGCCCGGCGCGGCGGTGCTGTCTCGATTGGCCGCGTCCGTGCCGCGCCCGCCGCCGAGTTGGTCCATGCAATCACCGCCCTTTCGGTGTTCAGTCTACCGCGTCGGGCAGACCGCGCCGAATCGGGGGAAGCGGCGCGTCCGAAGGCGGTTCTGGCTCGCCCTGCCCGCCCGCGGGGAGCATCACCTCAAAGACCGCACCGGAGCCGTCGGTGCGGTTGCGGGCCAGGATGAGACCCCCGTGCTCACGCACGATCCCTTCGGCGACGGCCAGGCCAAGCCCGGTGCCGCGGGCGTCCAGGCGCGTGCTCACGAACGGCTCGAAGAGCCGCCCCATGACCTGCGGGTCGATCCCGGGGCCGTTGTCGGTGATGGTCAGCGAGACCCACTCGCGCCCTTCGCGCCGGGTCTGCTCCGCCGCGACGTTAACCCGCCAGGGGGGGATGGCCTTCCGGCCCTCGGCCGAACCCTTGGCCGGCGCGGTTTCCATCACGTCCACGGCGTTGCGCAGCAGGTTCACCAGCACCTGCACGATCCGGTCCGGGTCGCACTCGGCGACAATGGTCTCGGCCACGGCGTTGACCATCTCCACATCGCGGGCCTCGCGGTCCAGGCGGACCAACGTCCAGGCCTCATCGACGACGGCGCGGATCGGCGTGGGCCTCGTCTGCGGCGGGCGGGCCCGGGCGAAGTCCAGCAGGCTCTCGCTCAGGCGCTCGAGCCGACCGACGACGCGCAGCATCAGGGCCGCTTCTTCAGCGCTCAGCCCAACCCCCCCACTCCCCGCACTACCGCCCTGGCGACCACCGTGGCGCGACACCTGGGTGAGGTTGAGTTTCTCGACCAGCCCCTTGACCACCGCCAGCGGTGTGTTCAGTTCGTGCGCGATCCCGGCGGACATCATCCCCAGGCTTGCCAGCCGGTCCGCGTCCACCAGGTTCCGCTGGGCCATCTCCAGCAGGTGGTTCTTCCGTTTCAGGTCGGTGGCCACCTGCTCGAGCTGCCCCAGCGCCTCGGCCAGCGCCCGCTCGTGCCGGCGCAGCGCCTCGATCGACGCGTTCCGCGACCGCATGATCTCCCCCAGTTCGTCCGCCGGCATCTGCGACTCGGCGATCAACTCCGACTCGCGCTTGCCCTCCTGCACCGCCCGGTCCGCCGTCAGCACCGTCTCGATCGGCCCGTAGACGTGCCGCGGCAGAACGAACAACTCCAGGGCCGCGGCCACGAACGCATACATGCCCAGCAGCGCGATCGTCATCACCACGTACAGCAGTACCACCTCCTGGCGGGGCTCGGCCATCCGCACGTCCACGGCCACAAACCGGTCGGCCCGCAGGGTGCCCTCGGTCACTTCCTCCCGACTCATGCTCAAACTGACCCGTTCGCACGCGGCGTCGGAATCCCGGTAACCCTGCACTGACGCCAGGCGAAGCCACTTGAATGCCTCGAGTCTGGAC
>JBGPGM010000049.1:0-9212 GCA_041483855.1 Phycisphaerae bacterium
CTCGTAGACGAGCCGATCGAGGGCGGCGACGGCCGCGTTGCGGGCCGCGCCGACCGGCATCAGTTCGACCTTGCTCTTGTCGTCCTTGATCTTATCGCCCTTGGCCGTGAGGTTCTTCTGGAGGTCGGTGAACTTGTCCTTGAGGGCCTTCTCGCGGTCGCCGCGCTCGTTCAGGCCCTGCACGACCTTCTCCAGGTCGATGACGGCGATGATGGGCGGGACCGGGGGCTTGAACCAGGACGAGGTGGCGCCGATCGCGCCCGCGACGGCGGACAGGGCGACGAGGCCGACGAGGACGCGGGCCAGTGAACGGGACGTTCGCATGCAGTGCTCCGTATGGGGGCGCGCCGCGGGCGCACCGGGGAGGCCAATGATACCGGCGGGCGCAGGCCGGGGGTGTCGGACGTTCAGTTGAACGGCACGTCCAGCGAGAACGAGAATATGCTGCTGCGGTCGCCGTCCTGCTTGAGGATGGGGAAGCCGAAGTCGAACGCCAGGGGGATGGGGCTCAGTCCCGAGATATACAGGCGCAGGCCCACGCCCGCCGAGACGCGGTACTGGCTGAATCCCGGGCTGTCGGTGACGGTGCCCGTGTCGATGAAGACGACGCCCGAGATGAACTTCTCGAACAACGGGTGCTCCAACTGGCTTCCGAAGAAGAACGACCACGTGCCGCCCACGGGGTCTTCGCCCAGCGTCATCGTGTCGTTGCGGATCCCCTTGGGTGAGACCGTGCGGAACCGGAAGCCGCGGAACGAACGCCCGCCCAGGTAGACCCTCTCGTAGACGGGCACCTCGGAGGCGTCCTGCGGGATGTACGCCGCGGCGGTCTTGAAGGACAGGACGGTGCGTTTGCCCAGGAAGTCCTCGTAGACGGGGACATAGAGAATGTACTCCGCGGTCAGGCGGGTGAACGTGAAGTCGCCGCCGAAGGCCCCGACCTGCTCGACGCCGAAGTCCATGCGCGTGCCGCGGCTGGGGCGGAAGCGATTGTCGGAGGTAGTGCGCGAGAGGGACAGGCCCATGCCGGTGAGCAGGTGGGAGTCCTGGACGTCGAAGACGTCGACGGGGGCGATGGCATTGATGTTGGTCAGTTCGACCGTGTTGACGCGGGTGGTGATGTTGGCGACCCAGCGGTCGCCGAAGCGGCGGCCGAGGCTCAGGGCGGCCCCCAGGCGCCTCTCGTCGTACTCGTCGTAGATCCGGGTGCGGTAGAAGGCGGTCGCCGAGCCGGAGTTGTCGGTCTCGAACAGGTACGGCTCGGTCAGGGAGATGGAGTAGGTCTGGGTCTGCGTGCCCGGCGCCGCGGTGATGTCGAAGGTCTGGCCCGCGCCGCGGAAGGCCTGGCCGTGCAGCAGTTCAGAGAATGACTCAGGAAAGTCGGCGACGTCGAAGTTGCGCTGGTTGAGGCTGACCGAGCCGATCACGCCGGCGTCCGAGGAGATGCCGGCGCCGAAGGAGAGGCGGCCGGTGTTGGTCTCCTTGATCTCGACCAGGACGTCGCGGTGCTCCGGGTCGGCGGGGTTGGGGGGCTGGATCGTGAGTTTGGCGGAGCCGGGCTGGAAGAGTTGGGTCTCCTCGAGGCGCTCCTGGGCGTCCTTGAGGGCGGTGCCGTCCAGAGGCCGGTCCGGTTTGAGAGGGATCTGCCGCCGGATGACCCTTTGTGCGGTAATGTCGTCGCCCTTGATGATGACCAGGCCGGTCTTGACGGGCTTGCCCTCGAAGATGGTCAGCAGCAGGTCCACCTGGGGCTGGGTGGTGTCGCGCAGTTCGGCGCGGGAGATCCGGGCATCGATGTAGCCGAGCTTGCCGTAGGCGTCGCGCACAGCCTCGACGGACTTGCGGATCTTGTCCACGCTGTAGGCGTCTCCGGGCTTGATGGTCATCAGGCCCGCGATCTGATCCTGGGAGAAGACGGTCGGGGGTTTGCCCTCCCCGGCGCCCCCGCCGCCCTCGGCCTCGAGCCGGGCGCGCACGGAACGGAGCGTGTACAGCGGCCCCTCGCTGAAGACGAACGTGACGATGGCTTCCTTGCCGTTGGGGCTGGGGCGCAGTTGGCGGTCCACCCGGACGTCCAGGTAGCCGCGGTCCTGGTAGAAGGCGATGAGGTCCGAGACGTCGCGGTCGAGCGTCTCGTCGTCCAGCGGACCGGTCTCGAAGATGCCGGCGACCTTGGTGTGGATGACGGGGCGCAGCAGGCGGGTGGAGAATGAAAGGGGCGTCTCGTTGACGGACTCGAACCGGATGTCGGAGACCTTGACGCGCTCGCCCTCGCGGATGCGGAAAAGGACGATCCCCTGCTCGTCGAGTTCCTTCTGGTCGATGGTGACCTCGGCCAGGTAGTAGCCCTTCTTGCGGTACAGGTCCTGGATGCCGCGGGCGGCGCGGTCGAGCTGGAAGGTGTCCACCGGGGTGCCGGCAAGGACGGAGGTAACCGACGAGATCTCGTTGTCCGACAGCTGGCGGTTGCCGACGGCCTGCACCGCGTTGATGATGCGCGCGGGCTGGACCTCGAAGATGAGGGCGACGGACCGGTCCTCGAAGGACTGGACCTTGACGTCGATCTGCTTGAAACGCCCCAGGCGGTTGAGCTTCTTGAGGTCCTCGCTGACCACGCGGAGGACCAGCGGCTGGCCGGGCTTGGAGCCGATGTGGTTGCGGGCAAGCTGTTCATCCTGGGGCGGGGCGCCGATGATGCGCAGTTCGCGGATCAGGCGGTTCTCGTATGGCGCCAGCGCCGGGATCGGCGGCGGGGGGGGCTGGACGGGCGGCGCGGCGTTGGCGGGGGCGGGGGGCGGGGCCTGTGCGGCGGCCGTGGATCCAGGGCCCGCGCCGAGAAGCACGGCGAGCGTGCCGGCCAGCGCCGCGCCAGTCCGGCGACGAGTCGAGGCGCGGCCGGGCACGGGCGGACGGTGGAAGGAGGCGGGAGTCACAGACCGGTGACGATACAGGCTGGCGGTCAGCCCGACAAACCGGCCGGCTCGCCCCGGCGCGCCCGGGACCCGAGGCGGGCGCACCGCGGCGCCGGCACGCAACGGCGAGAACGCACCACCGGATCGGGGGTGCGTGGGGACAACCTGTGGGGTTGCGAGCCGCGGTCCGGCGGACTACTGTTGGCCCGGCCATGCCTGCCGCGAGGGGGCGTTCACGACAACGCCCGTGAGAGTCCAAGATCAATGAGCCGATCGGGTTGCCCCGGAACCCGGACGGAACCGCCTGAACATGGAGGTTATGGTGTGGTTATCTACGTTCGCAGAGTGAGGAAGGTCGGAGTGGTGCTGGCGTGCACGGTCTGCATCGTGATCGGGCTGTGGCTGGTGCAACGCTTCGTGACGACGGAGGCGGTGGGGCAGATGCGGACAGTCGAGTTGCTGGCCGTGCTCGGGCTGCTGGTGCTGCCGGCGGCGACGGTGTGCGCATTCGAACTGGAGAGCCGCTCGCGCCGGCTCCCCCCGGTGAGCGCCGACGCGCCGGCGACCGGGATCGAGGGCCACCCCGACGCGCCCACGGCGCGCGGACGCGGGGCGCACGCGGGGTCCTTCGGCGCCGAACGCGCCGAGGCGACGGTGCAGCCGGGAGATGGACGGGACGAGGAGGCGGTGGCGCGGCGTGCCGAGCGCCACCGCCGGCGCCGCAGCGCTGAGGCGGCGGGTATGCCGACGCGCGCCGGAGAATGATCTGTTCCGCGAGCGGCGGGCCGACGCTCACTGCGGCAGGTTCACCGGCATCACCACGTACAGGAAGTCGCTTGCCGCGGAGCGGATCAGCCCCGGCTTGTTCGGCGCCTTGAGCTCGACGATCACCTCGGGGTCGCTGACGACCTTGAGGACGTCGGTGATGAACGCCGGGTTGAATGATATCTCGATGTCGTCGCCGTCATACGACGACAGATCCACGTTGATCTCGGCGTCCCCCATCTCCGGGGCGCGGCTGGAGAGCGTGAGTTTCTTCCCCTTGCCGCTGAACGCCATGCGCACGCCGCGGGACTCCTCGTTGGTCAGCACCGCGGCCTTGCGGACGGCCAGCGAGAGGTCCTCGCGGGCCGCGACGACCTTCTTGTCCTGCTCCTTGGGGATCACGTCCTCGTACGGCGGGAAGGTGCCCTCGACGAGGGTGCTGGACAGGACGGCGCGCGGCGGCGGCGGGGCCTTGTCCTTCCCCTTGCCGCCGGGCTCGGCGGCGCCGGGGTGGTCGAATGCGAAGAAGATGCGCGATTCGGTGATGGCCACGCGGACCAGGTCGTCCGGGTCACGCGCGAGCTTGACCAGCAGCGACAGCGCCTTGGTGGGGACGATGCAGGAGACCGGCTCGCCTCCCGAGCCCTTGTCGGCCTGGCTGATGAGTGTCGTCTTGCACAGGGCCAGCCGCCGGCCGTCGGTGGCGACCATCTCCAGCTTCTTGCCGTCCCGCCGCAGCAGCACGCCGTTGATGGCGTAGCGGCTGGTCTCGCGGGCCGTGGCGAAGACCGTTCGCGCTACCACGTCCAGCAGCAGCCCCGCGGGGTGGCTGAAGACGGTGCGCGGCGGCTCGATGCCCGGGCCGCCGGCGATCGTGCCGGCGAAATCGGGGATCGGCGGAAAATCCGTGGCGGGGTAGCCGAAGATGCGGAAGTGGGCGTTGGCCCCGCGGATATGGCACTGGTCGCCGTCCACCTCGATGGCCAGTGTCGGCTCGCCCTCCTCGGCGGAGACGATCTGGCGGAGTTTCTCGGCGGGGATGGCGGCCTGGCCGGGCTGGGCGACGTCCACCTGAGAGAGGGAAATCTGCAGCGAGGTCTCGGCGTCGGTCCCCGCCAAGCTCAGTTCCGCCCCGGCGGGGGTCTTGGTGGCCACGAGCTTGACACACGACAACTGAGGCGAGGGCGACCGCGACGGCACGACACCCGCAACAAGGTTCAGGGCGTCCAGCAGGGCGCCACGATCGCAGATCACCTTCATGGGGACTCCTCCGAGGCGGACGGGGACAGGACGCAGAGTGTATCGCGCCCGCGGGGCGGGCGGGGACGGGGGGCGGCCGCGGTCCATCGGCCGAAGAGGGGTGAACCGGCAGCGGGCCAGTCGCCGGCCACCGGCGGTCGGGTCGATTCGGGGGCGGTTGCGGTCGGTGGGTCGCGGTCGGTGTGCCTATCCTGATCCCGCGACGATCCGTTCGGCAAGTTCCCGACGCCTTGCCAACGCCGACGGCCGGCAAACCGAGAGGTTGAGGGGAGAGGTGCCAGCCGCCGGCGGGTTGTGGCGTCGGACAACGATGGAAGGAACCCACGATGTCATTCGAAGCCGCTGTCCACGCCCAGGCCATCGAACTCGACAGGATCTCCTTTGAGATGACGGCGGCGGCCGGCGCGGGGCACCCGACCACGGCGGCGAGCCTCGGGCACATCGTCACGGTCCTTCTCTACTCGACCATGCGCTGGAGCCCCGACTACCCCGACTACCCCACCAGCGACCGCCTCGTCCTCTCCGAGGGGCACGCGGTGCCGATCGTTTACGCCGCGGCGTGCAAACTCGGCGTGATGGTCGGCAAGGACCCGTCGAACCGTCGGCGGCTGCGGATGGAGGATGTCAAGACGCTGCGGGCGTGGGACTCGGAACTGGACGGGCACCCGAACCCGATGGAGGGGTTCCCGTTCTTCGACGCCGCGACGGGTTCGCTGGGGCAGGGGCTGAGCGTAGCTGCGGGTTTGGGCGAGGCGGCCCGCCTGGACGGCCTGGACCGGCGGATCTACTGCATCATCGGGGACGGCGAGTCGCGCGAGGGGCAGATCACCGAGGCGCTCGACTTCATCATGGATCGGGCGCTCAACAACGTCCTGCCGATCTTCAACTGCAACGAGTACGGGCAGGCGGACCGGGTGTCCAGGCAGCAGTCGGCGGAGACGGTGCGGGCGAAACTGGAGGCGGCGGGGTACGACGTGCGGACGATCGACGGGCACAGCCCCAACGCGATCAAGGCGGCGTTCGACGAGTTCTGCGCCCGCTCGGGGGGCGAAGGCAAGCCGATGGCGATCGTGGCGCGCACGGTCAAGGGCTGGGGAGCGCCCTCGACGCAGGGGGGCGGCTGGCACGGCAAGCCCGCCGAAGGCGATGCCCTCAAGCGAGCCCTGGCCGAGCTGGACGAACGCCGCGTCGAACTGACCAGTTCGCTGGTCAGTTCCGACCAGTTCACGATCCAGCCCCCGGCGGAGGTGCCCGCCAGGCCCTCGGTGTCCAAGGAGCTGCCCACCTTCTCCGAGATGATGAAGCGGATGGACATGACGTCGGTGCTGCACACCGGGAAACTCGCCACGCGCAAGGCCTTCGGCGTGGCCCTGCGGGCGCTGGGCCAGGCCAACGACCGCGTCGTCGTCCTCGACGCGGACGTGAGCAACTCCACCTTCACCGATATGTTCCACAAGGACCCCGCGCTCGCCAGCCGCTTCCTGGAGTGCAAGATCGCCGAACAGAACATGTTCAGCGTGGCCGCGGGGCTCAGCGCGGCCGGCAAGATCCCTTTCTGCTCGACCTTCGCCAAGTTCGTGGCCCGCGGGTACGACCAGATCGAGATGGCGATCAACTCCGGGGCGAACCTCAAGATCGTCGGCTCGCACGCCGGGATCAGCCTCGCCAGCGACGGGCCCAGCCAGATGTCCCTGCCCGACGTCGCCTGGTTCCGCTCCTGGACCACCATGAAGGACCACCGCGGCAACCCGGGGTGCTACCTGTTGCAGCCGGCGGACGCCTACGCGGCCTACGCGCTGACGGCGGCGATGGCCGAGTACGAGGGGGCGTGCTACATGCGGACGCTGCGCCCGGAGACCGAGTTCCTGTACTCCGAGGAGACGGTGTTCAACCTGGGCGGCTTCGAGGTGCTCAGCGAGGGGCGGGACGTGATGCTGGTGGGCGCGGGGTACATGGTGCACGAGGCGAACAAGGCGCTGGACGCGCTGGACAAGGCGGGGGTGAGCGCGACGCTGGTGGACCTGTACTCGGTGCCCTTCGACGCGGAGAAACTCCTGGACCTGGCCGGGGCCAACAACGGCTACGTGATCACGCTGGAGGACAACTACGGCGGCGGGATCGGCTCGGCAGTGGGCGATGCCCTGCTGGACTCCGGCGACGCCTTCAAGCTCGTGCAGATGCACGTGCGCCGCATCCCCAAGAGCGCCCGCACGCCCGACGAGATGATGCAGATGTGCGGCCTGGACGCCGCGGCCATCGTCAAGCAGACGATGCAGTTGCTGCAGGTGGCGTGAGGCCCAGTGGCGTCAGCCGGCAGCGGCTAACCGGCGTCGGAGCCAGAGGAACCCGGCCAGCGCAAGGAACGCAGCGCCGACGGCGATCATCGCGCGGCGAACCGTCACGGCCGCGACGAGAGCCCGAATACCAAGGCCTGGCCGCACCCCGTTAAACTCATCGGGCGTACCGATGACGTTCCCCCGCCCGTCGCGGACCACGTGGTCGATCTCGTCGACGATCGTGGCTTCCGCGGGGAACGAAACCACGGGCGCCCGCGTGTCCGGATTTAGGAGCGTCAGTTTGGCGATTGTGCTCGTGGATCGATAGGTCGCGCCGCCGAGCGCGACCTCGGACTCCACGCGCCTGGGATGCTGCGTTCCATCGGGCAGCGATTCCCAATCGAGGTACCGGTAGGTCTCATTGCCGAACATGCGGACCTCCAGGACGCGCCCGGCAGCCGGGTCCACCACGATGACCAGCGAACGCGTGTCCGGCGCCCGCATCGGGAGCGTGCAGACCTTCAACGCGCCCTCGTCGTGCTCCTGAATCTTGGCGCCCTGCTCGGCGAGTCTGCGGGCCAACTGGACGTACCCGATCGGACTCAGATCGCTCTGGGTGATCGCGACGCCCAGTTCCGGCTCGAAGCCGGGGCCCGACCTCCGGCCGCGCTGCTGGCGCGCGTCGTAGGAAAAAACCGGGCCGGACCCCAGAAGGCGGGAATCGACCAGCACGAATCCCGCGGAGCCTTCCGCCCGGAACTGTTCCGCATAGGTCCAGTCCGGCGTCAGCCGGAGCGCCTTCTTGAACACTTCAGGGTTGTTCGGTTGCGACCGCGTCCCCTCGATGACGACGGCTCGGGGAAGACGCAACGCATCCCAGTCGAACGGACCGGTTTGCGCGACAAGCAGGACGGCAGCCAAGAGGAGCATGATCATCTACAGAGGACCATAGGAGGCGGTCTCCTTGGTGGGCGTCTTGGTGATCCGTACACTCTCAGCATGGCGTACGCACCGTCTCACCGGGCACATGGCATCCGTGGCTTCACGCTGATCGAGGCCCTGCTGTGCGTTGGGTCGGCTCTTGTGCTGATCGGTCTATTGCTCCCGGTGCTCTCGGGCAGCCGGGAAAGCGCTCGGCGAGCCGTGTGCGCCCGCCAGATAGCGAGCCACATGCAGGTCGTCGGCGCCTATGCGATCGACTACCAGGGATACTTTCCCTACTACTTCTCCGAGTCGCGGCGCATCCCGCCGATGCCGCCAGGGGGCCGGCCGCCGGCTGGCGAAGGGCTCAGTTGGTGGTACGGGGCGGCTGGCGCTTTGTGGCACCTTCCGGTCCTTGACGCGTACAACGGCGATCCGTTCCACGAGTCCCTCATTTGTCCATCTGATCGGTTCACGCTGGTAGAGCGCGACGAGCACGCTGCTCGCCTCGGGGTGGACCCGCGTTCGCTCAAGGGGACGCTTCTCTACGTGATGTCGATGGCGATGTACCTGGACCCGAAGGCGCTGAGCCCAGATCACCCCTCGTGGGACCCCGCGTACTTCGTTCCGCAACGCCAGGGCGACGTGGTGTTCCCGTCCCAGAAGGCCGCGCTGTACGAGGCCATCCCGTTCCACGACCCGGCGTACACAGGCGGAGGGAGCGTTCCGACGCCGCACTCGACCAACGTGGCAGGCGCGGACGGTGCGGTGTCGTACCGGAACTCGACAACCATTCATCCTGGCGTACCGCTTCGCGCGGGAACGACGCTGCCCGGCGCCCCGGAGCCGGGGCTCGACGCGGCGCTCCGCGAGGCGGCCAAGTTGCGGTTCACGGCGAACGGTGTGCGGGGCAGGGATTGGTAGAGGCTGCTGTGTGTGCGTCGCGGCGAAGAGCGAAAGGGCCCGCGCCAGGATGTGCTCGCCTCGGTGGTGGTGCAGTTGCAGCCCGTTCGAGACAGGCGGGCCGCTCGCCTCGTTCGCCTCAGCAACCCGCGAAGAACGCGGTGAGGAAGTCGAA
>JBGPGM010000050.1:0-9196 GCA_041483855.1 Phycisphaerae bacterium
GCCTCGATCGAGTGCAGGTCCGGGCAGAGCAACTGGGCGTAGCGCTCGGCCCGAGAGCCGGGCGAAGGGGGCAGCCTGCGGACCATCGGCTCGGGGCGCTGCACCAGGCCGTCGAGGATGGCCTGGACGGACTCGAGCGATTCCAGCGGGTGCATGCGCGAGGCGCGCCCGCGGATCTCGCCCAGCGATTGCGGGCCGCGGAGCAGGAGTTCCGTCAGCACCACCAGTTCCTCGGTGTTGACGGCGAGGGTCTCGCGGGCGACGTGCCGGTACTTGGCGACACGGCTGCCCGAGAGCATGGCCTCACGGACGAGGCCCTTGGCGCGCAGGCCGTCCACGGCGTCGAGCACGGCGTCTTCGCTGAGGTTGGCGACGGGGTCGCGGTTGTTCTTCTGGTTGGCGCCCAGGAGAAGCGAGTTGAGCGTCATGGGGTACTGCGCGGGCGTGGTCTGGGCCTTCTCGACCAGCACGCCCAGCACGCGGCACTCGTCGGGCTTGAGCAGGAGCATGGCGCGAGTTTATCCCGGCGAGTCGTGTGGTGGCGCCCGTCTTGGTACGATCTGGCCCGCGCGCCGGTGGCGCGTGGATGGAGGCCCCTATGTCCAGCACGAAGCCGTTTACGGCCGCGCAGGCGGAGAAAGTGGCCGCGGCGTTGGGGATCGACTGGTCCAGCGCGAGGTTCGACCTGGAACAGTTCCGGATGGGGCTGGAGGTGGAACTGGAACATGGGCGGCACGACCCGAGGACGAACGTGACGAACGACGACCCGGTGATGACGGGGAAGATCGCGTTGGCGCACCTGAACGAGTTCCCGGATTACTACACGCGTCTGGAGGCGATGGAGCGGAAGGCGAAGGCGGATTGGGGCGTGCACTAGGGGCGGCACAGACCGGCCTTCCGGCCGACGGCGCGGCCCGGCACCGGCAAGTGCCCGGGCCGGCGAACCGATAGGACGGTCCAAGGAGTGCGCGCCATGGACATGTTCAGCCCGGGGCTGTTGATATCGGGCCTGATCATCGGGACGATCGGCTTCGCGGTGTTCCTGTACGGCAAGAAGACCGAGAACTTCAAGTGCCTGGGGGTCGGGCTGGTGCTGTGTGTGTACCCATACTTCGTCAGTTCGGTGCTTATGCTGTGGCTGATCGCCGCGCTGTGCCTGGCGGGCCTGTACGTGCTGGCCAAGTTCGCGTAGGCCAGGGCGGGGCCGGCCGCACCGGGGGAAGGGGCCCCGGGCGGCAGCGCCGGTGATCGACGGGGACCTCGCCATGTGCCGCTTCGTGCTGTACCAGGGCCCGCCGCTGACCCTCGCCTCGCTGATCACCGAACCGTCCAACTCGATCATCAACCAGAGCATCCACAGCCGCGAGCAGGACGAACCGCTCAACGGCGACGGCTTCGGCGTGGCGTGGTACGTGCCGGAGATCAGCCCCGCCCCCGCGGCCTTCCGGGCCCTGACCCCGGCGTGGAACTCTCGGAACCTGATCGACCTGGCGCGAGTGACGCGAAGCGGGACAATCCTGGCCCACGTGCGGGCGGCGACGCGCGGCGGCGCGGACCCGTCGGCCGGCGCGGTCACGGAACTCAACTGCCACCCGTTCGTCGCGGGGCCGTACGCGTTCATGCACAACGGGGACGTGTCGGGGTTCGCCCGGATCCGGCGGAGGCTGCTGTCGGAACTGTCGGACCAGGCGTTCGACGCGGTCCACGGGGCGACGGACTCGGAGCACGTCTTCGGCGTGTTCCTGGACCGGGCGCGCGCCGCAGCGGGGACGACAGACGGGGCAAGGGGGGGCGCCGCGCGCGACGGCGCGGACGCGCTGGCCGCGGCTCTGCGCGACGCGATCGAGCACGTGCTGGACCTGCAGCGGGCGGCGGATGTGGCGGACCACGAGACGACGCTGAACATCGCCGTCTCCGACGGCAAGCGGTCGGCGGTGTGCCGCTACAGCACGGGCAAGCCGGAGGAGGCGCTGTCGTTGCACGTGCACACCGGGCGGCGGTACGTCTGCGACGGCGGGCTGTGCCGCATGGTCAACCCGGAGCGCGGCCAGGGGGCGGTGCTGGTCTCCTCCGAGCGCCTCAGCGACGACCCCGGCTGGCAGGTCGTGCCGCCCAACCACATGGTGGTGGTGTACGATGATTACGCGGTGGATGTGCGGGCGTGGGGGAAGGTGTGAAGCGAGCCGCGGCGTGAGCAGGCCCTGGCCGTGCCACCCGGCCTCGACGGAGCTGCTCAGCCCCCCATCAGCTCGACCAGCACGTCCAGGCCGCGCTCCAGGGTTCGCTCGTCCGTGGCGTAGCTGATGCGGATGTGCGTGTCGCGGTCGGAGAAGACGGTGCCGGGGATGGCCAGCAGGTTCTTCGCCAGGCAGCGGTCGATGAACTGCGAGCCGCTGAGGTTCAGGCGATCCGGGATGCGCACGAAGGCGTAGAACGCCCCGCCCGGGGTGGCCAGGTCCGTCACCTTCGAGAGCCGCCCGACGACCATGTCGCGCCGGCGCTGGTACGACGCCACGTGCGCGGACATGTCCACGTCCAGCGCGCCCGCGACGCCCCATTGCAGCGGCGAGGGGGCGCACACGTAGGTGTACTGCTGGAGCTTGGTCATCTCTTCGATGAGGCGCCGCGGGCCGGCGGCGTAGCCGAGCCGCCAGCCGGTGACGCCGTACGTCTTGCCGAAGCCGCGAACCACCAGCACGTCCTCCTCGGCGCCGCCGGTACGGCCCGGGCTCGGGCAGCGCTTGCCGGCGGTCATTGTGCCACGCGCGCCGACATCCTCGCGGGCATCGGCGTAGGTGAACACGTCGTAGATCTCGTCGCTGACCAGCGGCACGGCGCGACGGCGGCACAGGTCGAGCAGGTCGTCGCACTGGCGGGCCGTGGCGACCGCGCCCGACGGGTTGCCCGGCGAGTTGAGCAGCACGAGCTTGGTACGCGCCGTGATGAGCGGCTCGACGCGCTCGGCGGTCATGCGGAAATCGGGGTACGTGTCGCAGCGGACCGCTCGGGCCCCCATGGCCGCGGCCAGGTGGGGGTAAAGGACGAAGTACGGGTCCGGGATGATGACCTCATCGCCGGGGTTGACGAGCGCCATGAAGGCGAGCCAGAGGGCGCCGGAGGTGCCGGAGGTGACGAGCAGGCCGGGGGATTCGAGGGCGGCCTCGGGGCGCGACGCGGGGTCCACCTTCCAACCAAGGTCGCCCGCCAGGTGCCGGGCGATGCCTTGGCGCAAGGGGAGGATGCCCTGCGTGACGGTGTAGCCGCTGTGGTCGCGCTCGATGGCGTCGATGGCGGCGCGCTTGATCGCCTCGGGGACGGGAAAATCCGGCTGGCCGATCGAGAGGTTGATGGGGTCCTTGAGCTTGGCGCCTAGGTCAAAGACGCGCCGGATGCCCGAGGCGTCGATGGCCCGGGAGCGCTGCGCGATGAGACGTTCGATGTCCATCCTCTTGCCGGGCCCGGGGCGCCGCCGTCGCGCCGTCTACTTCTTGATGATGCGGGTCTTGGGCAGGCCGGTGGGCTTGTCCTTGGCGGGGTCGAACTTCTTGTCGGCGGTCATCTTGGCGATGCGCTCGGCGCGGGTCAGGACGCTGCGCGCCTGCGCGAGGTTGCCGGAGGTCTTGAGGGATCGATCGAGGCTCATGGGTACGTCATCCTTTGGTCGTTATCGGGCCGCGCCGGGAGCCGGCACGATGGGCGTCATTTTCCGAACTTCTTCCAGTAGCACTGGGCAAAGTCGGCCGAGCCGCGCTGCTCGGACCTCCATCGCCGGCCCAACTGCTTGACGGTGTTCACCAAACTGGCCCTCTGGTCGTCGCTGCGCCGGTACTCCTCTGGGGAGATTCCCTCGCTGACGATCACGAGCCAAAGGCTGCGATTGTTCGCCGCGCCGGCGACCGGATCAACCCCCTCGGGCGTGACAACGGCCGCGCCGACGCCGTTCACGGTGAGGAACCGGGCGGCGGCCTGGGCGTCCTTGAGAGGGAGGGTGGCGGCGATGAGGTAGTTGTAGCCGCGCTGGCGTGGATCGACGCCGACGGCCCCGTCCGCGTCAGGCTTGGCCGCGGCCCCGGTGTTGGAGTTGCCCTGGGCGCCGCCGGGCGCAGGCGGTGGCACGAGGTCGGGGGTATTCATCGGATCCACAACGGCCTGGGAATCGCCCGTGCGCAGCAGCGCGCCGTCGAGCCGAGCCTGGCGCGCCTCGCCGGCCTTGTAACCGACCGTCCACGTGATCGCCAGCAGGCCCACCGCGACGGCCCCGACCAGGCCCAGCGCGCTCATCGAGATGCTCAGGCGCCGACCCGAGAACAACTCGCTATCCCACCGGCCCTCGTCTTCGACCGGGGGCGCTTGCGGCGTGCCCGGCTCGGAGGGCGGGGGCACCAGCCGGGGCAGGATGACCTGCTCGGCGCCATGGGCCGATCCCGTGCCGCCGGTCACGATCCGCACGTGCTCGTGCACGTGCGGCGGCTTGTTGGTCTCACGCATGACCTCGAATAGCGGCGGTTGCCGTCGGCCCTTTCCCATTGGTTGGATTATCGGCCGGGTGCGCGCCCCAAGCAACAGACGACGAGGAAGCAGCCCAGGCCCGCCGCCCGCGCCGGCACGACGCACCGCCGTCGCCATGCCGTCCAACGTCTCTATACTGTCACCCGATGGCTATCCCAGACCAGGACATCGTCCCCATCGCCCCGCCGACGATGAACCGGTTGGAGTCGGCGTACCTACCGGAGATCTTCAAGGGGTTCGGCACGACGATGCGCCACTTCTTCACGTCCTTCGGCCAGGGGCGGACTAGCCGCACGCTGCAGTACCCCGAGGAGCGCCGCGAGCACTTCAAGCCCGAGGCCGGTGGGCCGGAGCCGGGCAACTTCCGGGGCGTACACCGTCTGAACCGCGACGAGAACGGGCGGGTCAAGTGCGTGGCCTGCATGATGTGCCCGACCATCTGCCCGGCCCGGTGCATCCACATCGAGGCGGCCGAGAGCCCCTGGGACGACCGCGAGAAATACCCCAGGAAGTTCGAGATCGACGAACTGCGCTGCATCTTCTGCGGGATGTGCGAGGAGGCGTGCCCGGTAGACGCGATCGAACTGACGACGGAGTACGACGTGGTGGGCCTGTCGCGCCAGGAGATGGTGTTCGACAAGGAGAAGCTGCTCAACGTCTACGACGTGACGATCGGCAAGAAGCCGATGTGAAGGGGTGGTGCGGCGGCCCCGCAAGAAGGGGGGTCGGCGTCCCAGATCGGGCCTGAATCTTGCCAAACCGCCCAAATCCGGACTTCCCTGTCCTCGATCGTACCGCAGTGGCGCAGGCGAGAACGCCGTTCTTGTGCCCGAGACGACCTCGAAGATGCAAGGCCGGGAGTGGAGTTTTCCCAGTTTAACACTTGCATAAGGGGACTGTTTCCGAGTTTTTTGCTTGTGGGATTGGGGAACCCCGTGTATGATGTGTATGTTGTTGTGGCTACCGGGAGTGGAGTCCCGGAAAGTACGTAATCTGGTAGGTGAGAGATGACAGAGTCGAGGAGACCCCGTCATGGCTCACCGTTCGTTCGTTTTTGCCGGCTGCACCCTACTGGCAGCCTCCGGCGCCCATGCCGCGTTCTTCAGCTTCGCTTCTGACAATGACCACACGTCCTGGACGTTCCGGGGAATCGGGAACAACGTCCGGGATGCCCAGGATGGGGTGGACCCGCAGGTCCTGCTGATCGACGACAACAACGGCGTGTTGCCGCCGCTGGCGATGAACCTGGATTTCAACGCGGACTTCATAATTGGCTACCTCGCCAGCGTGCCGCTGGGGGGCGGAACGTTCGTCCACAACTACTCGCTCAACGGGAACTTCTCGTTCGTCGATGCTGGCGGGAACGCCGTGCTGACGTGCCTGGTCCGCGACGGATCGTTGACGGCCATCGGCGGGGCGGCATCCTGGTTCTCCACGGCGACGCTCCAGGGGAACGACAACCCCTTCGGGGCTGTCACCTACACCTGGAACGGTCCGGCCAACCCGGCGTACGGCCTGTTCCCGGGGCAGTCGATCGGTCCGGACGACGCGGCGTTCACGCTGACGGTGCTCAACAGCCCGGGCGTGGGCGTGCCGCTGGACCAAGGCCATTTGCCTTCCCAGCAGTGGTTCTCCGAGGGGTCATATTCCGGGTCGGCGTTCTTCGTGCCGGCTCCGGGCGCGGCGGCGCTGCTGGGCCTGGGCGGGCTGGTAGTCGCCCGGCGTCGCAGGGGGTGAAGCATGGGATTGCGTCTGAGCAGGGCGGGCATCACTCGCCAGCGGAGCGGGTTCTCCGGCGCGCCGGGGAGAGGTCTACCGGAAGGCCATGCGCGACTGACGGAATGCGCAGTGATCGGACCTGAATCGACGTACGCGTTGCGGCAGATGGTTTTCAAGGGAGCAAGGCCCATGAGAGCAATCATCCTCGGATCTGCCGCGGCACTGGCTCTTGCCGGCGTGGCCAAGGCCGACGTGACGCTGGTCACGCTGACCTACGGCGACCTGAGCGGCAACTACACGGCCAGCAGCCCGACCACCGGCACGTTCAACGCGCACGCGGTGGACACCTCGGACCTGCACAGTTCCGGCGACGTCTCCCGGATTGTCAATCCGATCGGTACGGCCGACTTTCAACCGGGATTCGTCAGCGGGTCGGACTCGTCCGACTTTGTGCTGAGCATGGCCGTCACGCACGGGGCCAGCGCGGGGGGCGGCACGGGCTTGTTCACCGCGACCGACATCGACGGCGACACGATCACCGGCCGCCTGGCGGGAGACTGGGGCCTGATCGGCGGGTTCCTGTCCTTTGTCGGGACGCTGAGCGACGTCTCGATCAACCTGCCGCACAACGGCCAGTTCGACGGCTCGTTTACCGGCTCCTGGAGCGCTGCGGGCCTGCCGCCCGGACCCTACAACGGCGCGATCGTCCAGCTGACGGCCAACATCAACAACGACTTCTTCGCCAGCGACTTTGCTGGCGCCGCCACGGGGCTGAGCGCGCAGATCACGATCCCCGCGCCGCCGGTGGCATACGCGGCCGCGGGCCTGCTCGGCGCCCTTGGCGGCCTGGGTTGCCCGCGGCGGCGCGGCGCGGCGAGGTCCTGAGGATCAGCGATCCCGGGATCGTGCTCCCAAAGCTGTAATGACCCTTGAGCTCACAGGGCTCGTAGTTCCGCCACGAACTGTGTTGCCGCGTCGCGGACATGGCGCACCCATTCGGGCGCGTCGGCGGATCCGGGCGGGTACAGGACAGAGCGGCTGGCGGTGACCAGGACGCCCAGATCGCCCGGGGCGGGCTTGGGGGGCGCGCCCGTGGTCGGGCGGATCAGGGCACGAACATCGTCGAGCGTGCCGCCCTGGGCGCCGTAGCCGGGGACGAGAAAGACCTGGTCGGGCATTCGCGTCCGCAAGGCACGCCCCTCGGCGGCCTTGGTCGCGCCGACGACCGCCCCCACGCTACTGAGGCCGCGCCGGCCACGCCGGGAGGCGCCCATCCCAGCGACCGTGTCGGCCATCATCTCGGCGACAGTACGTCCGTCGGCCAGTTTCGCGGCCTGGACGGCGTCGCTGCCGGGGTTGGAGGTGCGGACCAGGACGAACACGCCACGGCCCAGGCCCAGGAAGGGCTCGATCGTGTCGGGGCCGAGGTAGCCGCTGAGAGTCAGGGCGTCGGCGGGGGCTGGACCGTCGAAGGCCGCGGCGGCGTAATGCTCGGCCGTGATGCCAATGTCGCCGCGCTTGGCGTCCAGCAGGACGAGGAAGCGGGTGTGGCGTGCTGCGGCCATCAGCCTGTGGAGGGCACCGACGCCTGGCGCGCCGTAGCGTTCGAAGCAGGCGGACTGGAACTTGACGGCGGGGACGACGCCGGCGATGGCGACGATCACGTCGTGGCAGAAGGCCTCGATCGCGCCGACGGGGTTGGTGGCGGCATCGCGCACCGCGCGGGGGAGACGGTCGAGGACCGGGTCGAGGCCCACGCAGGCGGGTGCGCCGGCGCGGTCGATGGCGTCGGCGAGACGGTCGGCGAAGTTGGGCATGGTCTCGGCGGGCACGCGCGGAGCATACCGTAGAGCGCCGCCATGGACGCACCAAGGAACCTGGACCTGAAGCGCGACAAGGGCCTGACCGTCGAATGGGCGGACGGGACGGCGTCGTACTACTCGGTGGCGTACCTGCGCCGGATGTCGCCGTCGGCCGAGGCCAGGGAGATCCGCAAGGAGATGGCGAAGAACCCGCTGACGGTGCTTCCGGCGGGGCGCGCCGGCGGGAACAAGGGCCCGCTGGTCGCGGAGTCGGCGGAACTGGTGGGCAACTACGCGATCCGCATCCGCTTCTCCGATGGGCACGACACGGGCATCTACTCGTGGGACTACCTGCGGTCGATTGATCCGGGGATCGGGAACCGCGGACAGGGCACAGGGGGCAGTGAGCAGGGAAAGGGGGAGGGCGGGTAGGGAAACGGCGTGGGGGACGGGGCGGGCCGTGGTGGCGACCGGGTATCGTTTGGCCGTGGGTGACGCCGCGGCCATCACGTTGACAACACCGCTGGAGGCAGTGGCGCGCATCCGCAAGGACCACGCCGAGGCGCTGCGCGCCCTGGATGTCAAGAACGTCGGCCAGTTGATCGCCCACCTGCCGCTGCGCCACGAGCGCCAGGAGGCGGAGGCGACGATCGGGGAACTGCGCCCGGAGCAGGTGGTGACGGCGCGCGGGGACGTGACGGCGACGCGGGTCGTCGCACGCGGGCGGCGGCCGCGGTTCGAGGCTGTGGTGTGCGACGAGACGGGGCGGTTGGACCTGGTGTGGTTTAACGGGCTGTATCTCCGGGACACGATCCACCCGGGAATGCGGCTGCGGGTTCATGGCAAGGCCCGCCGGTTCGGCCCGGGAATCCAGATCGCCAATCCGAAGTGGGAGGTCCTGGCCGAGGATGGCGGCGAGCCGGCGGTGCGCGGGGCGAGGGTGCGCCCGGTTTACCCGGCCAGCGAGCGGATCACGTCGGGCCAGATCGAGCGCGCGGTCGGCGTGGTGCTCGAGCCTGCGCTCCGGCTCATCGAGGACCACCTGACCGGCGAGTATCGGCGCGCCAGGGAGCTGCCCGCCCTGGCCGACGCGTACCGGATGATGCACGCGCCGGAGTCGGAAGAGCAGGCCGCGGCGGCGCGCCGGCGGTTGGCGTACGACGAAC